>NZ_JBEBKJ010000029.1:0-39812 GCF_040079455.1 Methyloglobulus sp.
CAGTTGCTCCAATGTTTGATACCTCGCGTCTTCTTTTTCCATACGGATAAGACACAAAATAACGCTATAAGTTCAAACTTTATAAGGCCGTATCTATAATCAATAACGATTCTAGTGTTTAGCACGACTAACCACATAAACCCCGACTAATACCAAAAAAGTCCCTGCCAGTTGAGGAAGCGTCAATGCTTCCTCCAGTACAAAGAAGGCCAATATTAACGTACCTATTGGCCCCGCTGAACTTATAATCGAAGCCGATCCCGCACCAATGCGTTGAATGCCAGCATTCATTAAAAATGACGGCAGTACTGTTGAAAATATCGCCATGATGCTTGCTAAGCCATAAACCCTGCTAGGAATGTGCAAGGGGTAGCCGCCGTGTCTAATAATGAAATGCAATCCCGTTATCACACAGGCTGCCGTCATGGAATACGCAGTAAACCGTAATGAGCCAATTCGCTTAATCAATACGCCGCTACCGACCATAAAAATGGCAAAAGTCATTGCGCTACTGGCAACAAATGCTGAGCCGATGAGCAAACCCCCAGAATTCGACTCCATGTGCTGGTTGGCATAAACCAGAATAATGCCGGAATAACTCAGCAGCAATGCGATAAGCTGGTGGCGGTTGATAGCGTTACGGTAAACTCCTGCTGTCAAGAGGACAACAAAGGTCGGATAAAGATACAAAATCAAACGTTCAAGACCCGCAGAAATATACGCCAGCCCTTCAAAATCCAGCATGCTGGACAAATAATAGCCCAAGAATCCCAACACCATTACCATCAGCCAGTCTTGTGTTCTCATCCGATGCATTTCGCTGGTTTGTCTTGATGGTCGATTAGACCACACCGCGACAAACAGGAAGAATGGCAAAGAAATTGCCATCCGCAGCAACATTAAGGTGATGGCATCAAGCTGAGGACTGAAACTGTACGCCAGTTTGACCAGGATCGATTTGGCAGAAAAACCAAACGCGGCCAATAACACAAACACGCAGCCGATAATGACGTGCTGGCTATATTGTTGCGTGGTGAGGGGTGTAGCAGTTTGCACAAGATTCTCCTTTTATTGGAAATCGCGAATCTTGCAGGGGGAGCTTATTTGGAAATACTGCCAAAGCAACCGGAACAAGATCCGCTTTGCTTTGATAAATAATGAAACTAATTAATCCATAACAATGCGGCGGTACGCGAGAATAATCTTTCGCAGCCAACGCACTTGGTGTATTACAGAAAAAATAGTCATTGATGTGTCCATTGGCTCATTCTATGGATAACAGTATTTTTTGTCAAATCGTTGACTTGTTAAGGACAAACCGGGGCAATCGCGCTTAAAACCACTTGAAAATAGAATTTAGATGAGGTAATAAGCCTATCATTTTGATTTTTAATGGCAGAAAAACCAATGCCTTCTATTATCCATCACTTTTCGAATGAAATGCACCGTGTTTGCAGGAATGCCGCCAACGGTTGTTCATAGCCTCCCGTCGCCTCCATGACAATACGCGTCGAAAGTGGCTTATCAATATTCTTCAAACTGTTCAAACCCTTTAGGATTGTTGTCAGTATTTATAATTATTTGATTATTAAAAGAAACGTCCAATTTCCGTTTGGAAATATCAACACCTATGTTGTATTCGTATGTTTTTGTCATCATAATTAAATTCCTTGGTTCTCAGTCTTGTGGATACGGAATCTTAAGTTCCAGGCAACTGTTCGAGTTAAGGGGAATGATGTGGCGGCCATCGCTCTCCCACGGTTTCTTTAGAACCAGAGGGTTGTAAATTCTCGATTTTAAATCCCTCATCCCAACCTTCTCGGCAACAGCTCCTGCATTGCCCTACCATCTAGATCCATGTAGGCATCCCAGAGGGAGACGGCGCGAGTTCCATACTCGCTGCCGCACTTCCTCCGTCCTTGGAGGGCGAAGGAGTTTTTTGAATTTTTAGAGATTCCCCAAAGAGAGTTTCGTTTTTGGATTTTTCAAGATACAGTTTTTAACGAAACGACATAAAGAAATGGAAGAAGCAAGGCTTAATGCCTTGCGATACAATGTAAAGGCGGCTCTGCTAGGGCTGAATCTGAGTCTGCCCAAGTAAGGAAATACGTTTTGCAAATTACCATCAACAGCATAAGTTTCATCAAAAACCATCTTCTATTGCCGCTGATTGCTTTTGTGGTGCTTTTGCTGTGCATGGAATTTACGCAATTGGATCTTTGGCTTGCCAGCCACTTTTACAATACAGAACTTAAACTATGGCCTTATCGGGAACATTGGTTGACTCAAACCGTCTTGCATAAAGCCGGACGGTATATTGTGTATACCATTGGTGTTATGTTGTTGCTTTGTTGGCTTACAGCTTTCCGTTCAAAGTCAGCCTTGTCTGGTTACAGAAAGCACCTGACTTTTTTGTTGCTCGCCAGCTTGGCAGGGCCGCTTATCATCACCTACTTAAAAAGCCATACTCACATCTATTGCCCTTGGGATTTGGCACTATTTGGGGGCAATAAACCGCATATCAGATTATTCGATGCAATTGATAACCGCTTAACTGTCGGGCATTGCTTTCCATCAGGTCATTCAGGTTTGGGCTTTACTTTTGTCAGCCTGTATTTTTTCTTTTTGCTGGTGAAGCCGATTTATAAATATCACGGCTTGGTGGCTGGCTTGGTGGCTGGCTTTATCTTTGGTATTAACCAAGAAATACGTGGTGCTCATTTTTTTAGCCATGATGTGTTTGCTTTGGCGATTTGCTGGTTTTCATCATTGTTGTTGTTTATGATTTTTTTCTGTAGACAGTTTAAATAATTAAGGTTGAGGTTAATCTGGAACTCAGGTTGTCGTTTTAGTGTCAGCATGAAGGTAGTAAACGTATTTCAGTTATATTATAATTTTGATTCAATACCATAACTTAGGAGCTGACACTTATTGCTCCGGCCTTTTAAAGTTTTAAGCCAAGTCAATTGAATGTATTGATGCGCATGGCTTTAATTCAGAAATAATTCAAACTTCACAAGACCGAATCTATAATAATTTAGGAGTTAACCATGATCCATCAAGCACGATATTACTTTCGCCATATTAAAGAAGATGTTCCGGCTGGGATAGTCGTGTTCCTGGTCGCATTGCCTCTTTGTTTGGGAATTGCCTTGGCATCGGGAGTGCCTTTGTTTTCTGGCTTGATTGCAGGCTTGGTGGGCGGTTTGGTGGTGGCTTGGCTAAGTGGGTCGCAACTGAGTGTGAGTGGCCCGGCTGCTGGCCTTACGGTGATTGTGTTCAATGCGTTGCAAACTTTGGGCAGTTTCCAGGCACTTCTGGTTGCTTGTGTGCTGGCGGGTATCTTGCAACTGGTATTGGGTTTTTTAAAGGCCGGGGTGATTGCCTCTTTTTTCCCTTCCGCCGTTATTGAAGGCATGTTGGCTGCTATTGGTTTGATACTTATAATTAAGCAAATTCCCCATGCTGTCGGTTTTGATAATAGTTTCGAAGGTGATGAAAGTTACATGAAGGGAACGGCGGAATCGAGTTTTTTTGAATTGTTTGATTCTTTAAAAGCCATTTCGCCTGGCGCTGTTGTTATCAGCGTGGTCGGTTTGTTGATATTGATCGTGTGGGGATTGCCTTGGTTTAAAAAACAAGCCTTATTAAAGCTGATACCAGGGCCTTTGGTCACCGTTGTTTGGGGTGTTGGCTTCAATTTGTACGCCGCTAAATATGCACCAGAGTGGCAGGTTACCTCAAACCATCTTGTCAATTTGCCTGTCTCAGAGCAACCAAGCGATTTTTTAAACAATCTGGTGTTCCCGGATTTCAGTTATTTAAACAATCCACAAGTTTATGTTGTTGCTATCACCATTGCTATTATCGCCAGTCTGGAAACTTTGTTAAGCCTTGAAGCGACTGATAAGCTCGATCCGTTGAAGCGTTTGACACCCGCCAATCGTGAGCTTAAGGCTCAAGGTATCGGCAATATTATCAGTGGAATGTTAGGTGGTTTGCCGATGACGGCGGTTATTGTCCGTAGTTCTGCCAACATCAATGCGGGCGGCAAAACCAGCTTATCCTGTTTTATTCATGGCGTTTTCTTGTTAATCAGCGTACTGTTTTTTGCCCATTACTTAAACGCCATTCCTTTAGCTTGTCTAGCGGCTATCCTGCTACACACGGGTTATAAACTTGCGAAACCTTCAATGTTCTTTGGCTATTACCGTAAAGGCATGAGCCAATTATTGCCGTTTGTCATTACGGTTGGTGCTATTTTGGTGACGGACTTGTTAAAAGGTATGGCAATCGGCATGGCAGTCGGTTTATTTTTTGTGATTAAAGCCAATTACCATGCGGCAATCACGATGACTATGACTAAGAACAAGCGGAGTAACCATTACCTGATTACGCTCAATAAAGATGTTTCCTTCTTGAATAAGGCGTTGCTGAGAAAGTTTATCTTGCTTGTTGAAGAAAACAGCACAGTTACGATCGATGCCCAAAAAGCCCAATTTATCGATCATGACATTCTTGAAACGATTGATGATTTTTTGGCCTCCGCACCGGATAGCAACATTCGTGTCGAGACCATTGATTTATATGGGAAGGAAAAGTTCAAAGATCATCAAGAGTTGGTTATATTGGATGATGTAGCACCTGTTTCGCATTAACGCCCAGTCACCTCAAAAAAACGACGCATTGATGCTTTTTAAGCCAAACAAATGTTTTAATCTATGCCAATACCTGATCCTAGCGTAAAATTCTGGGATTTTGTAAGTAAGATGACATAAGATCGCATGGGAATTCTTAGCCTGTTACTTTGGATGCCTGCATTGGGTGTTGTGTTTTTGGCGTTTACGCCGGGGCAAAAGCTAGCGGTTATTCGAAGCCTGGCGCATTTGTTCAGCACACTGACTTTGTTAGTGAGCCTTTGGTTGTTGTTTATTTATAACCAGCACAGCGCTGATATTCAGTTCAGTGAAAATTTCCCCCTAAATCCCGATCTGGGTAGTGAATATGCGCTTGGTGTTGATGGCCTATCGATGCCGATGGTGATTTTGGCTACTTTGCTCACCTCCGTTGCGTTACTGGCTTCGTTTTCCATTACCGAAAGCATTAAGGGCTACCATCTGTGTGTACTTTTACTTGAGTTCGGCATACTTGGGGTATTTTTAGCGCAGGATTGGGCTTTGTTCTATACCTTCTGGGAAGTCACTTTAATCCCGATGTTTTTTCTGATAGGCCGTTGGGGTGGTAAGCGACGACACGCAGCCAGTCTTAATTTTGTGCTGTACACCATGGGTGGCTCGGTATTTATGCTGATTAGCTTATTGGCGATCAGTGAATACGACTTGGAATATGAAGGCACATTAATGACCTCCATGCACCAAATGGCTAAGGATATGCCGTGGCAGGAGCAGGTTTTGGTGCTGTTGGGATTTTTGATTGGCTTCGGTGTTAAATTGCCGATTTTTCCTTTGCACGGCTGGCTACCTTTGGCGCATGTGGAAGCGCCCAGCCCCATCAGTATATTATTATCGGGCATCTTATTAAAAATGGGCGCTTACGGTTTGATTCGGGTAATGGTGATGTTGCCGGAAGCGACGCATATTTTGCAGCCGTTGTTGGTTTTTCTGGCACTGTTTGGAATGCTCTATGGCGGTTTGTTGGCCTGGAGGCAAACAGACCTCAAAGCAATGGTGGCGTATTCGTCGATCAGCCACATGGGGATTGTGTTGCTGGGCATGTCTACGTTGACTGAAACAGGGCTGATGGGTGCAGTGCTGCAAATGACCGCGCACGGTTTGATTGCGGGCGCATTATTCTTGTTGGTTGGCTTACTGTATGAGCGCACCCATACCCGCAACATTCAAGATTACAGCTCACTGGTTCAAGTAATGCCGCGCTTTACCTTGTTAATGACAGTGGTGTTGTTAGCTTCTATGGGGTTGCCGGGTTCCGTGGGTTTCATTGCTGAATTCCATACGCTTATTGCGGGTGTTCAACAATGGGGTGGACTCATGGCTCTGTTTGGTGTTGGCATGCTAATCAGTGCCAGTTATGCCATACGCACCATCGGTGTGTTATTTACTGGGCCGGTTCGACCTACTATGCAAGTTCTTCCTGATCTGAATACCGTCGGCTTATTAGCGGCAGGCCTTTTAGTGGTGGGTATTGTGTTTTTTGGTTTGCTACCCCAAGCCCTCATTGAATTATCGGCGGCAACGGTCAGTGACTTAAGCGCAATGATAAAACAGCGTCCCCTATAAGCTTATGGTTATGCAAGACAACAACGAGACTGCCCGTGCGTTGATTATTAAGGCATTGCATGATTTGGATCATGTTTTGCCAGCACAAGCGCCGATACGCGACTTCGTACACCATAATACCTTGCATGGCTTTCAGCATTTGCCCTTTGAGCAAGCATTATCAGAGTTTGAAGCCTTGACTGGTATTTCCGGTTATCTTCCCGAGGCACAGTACCGTGGTATTTATCAACAAGGCCGTATCACTGAACGTGATTTGGCCGCTGCAATCAAGGCACAGCCTGGATTAACACCGGAACAGACTGTGTGTGCTAGTGGTGAAAAAACTATTAAGCGGCAGGACATTTACTATTTGGCTTTGTTATTTGATTTTCGAGCAGTGTCTATCAGTCAGTTAAACTGGCAGATTGAAGAGCTTGGGGCATTAAATACTGTACAAGCCGATGTTCCAAATGAAGTACGTGATCGTTGGGTAGCAGGTAATTCAGGTAGAAATATTAAAGGGCTATGGGAAGCTGTTTTAAGCAAGCTCGGCCTGAACTATGCCGCCTTACATCCTGAAAATATGCTGGATTTATCGCTGGAACAAACAGAAGACTGGCTCACACAGCATCAACAAACATCCGTCGATGCCACACATTCTGCTACCCAGCAGCAAGCTATTGTTATGCTTGACGAATTAATCGCTAACATAGGTGAAACACGAACCTTAGCATCTGTGGTGCGGGCTTTAACGGGCGTGGATATTCTGGACATTATACGTCCACGGCTGATACGGATATGTGCGGCGGCTTTGGATGAGGGGCTTGCCGCATGGCCTATGCCGCAACTCGCGCAATTGGGCTTATACGGTGCTTGGCGGACAACTATTCGCTACGATGTTAATGCGTTTTTACAAGACCTACCCGATGGATCAGCGATTATTGCTGAGTTACCAGAGGATGCTATTGCTGCCATCATTTTTCAATTAAATCACCTGGAAATACCGCAAACCCAATGGCATGGCTACTTGCACCGACTGGCGCTGGAATTGCCTGGATGGTTTGGTATGATTAATTGGCGGCAGCAACATGCTGGTTACCACGCTAATAACAAGAATATTCCAGCATTGGCGGATTGCTTGGCGATTCGGTTGACGCTGGATCGCCTCTGGTTAAATCAAGTCTGCCGTGATGTTTGGAAAATAGAAGCCAAATTGGGTGTGCTGCAAAGTTATTTTCGCAAAAATTTATCCGAAGTGATGGTGCGGAGGTATCTGTACCAAGGCGATTTGCCGGAGTACTTAACTCGCAAGGCGGAGACTTTAGTTCTGCGTGCAGGGTCTGAGCGGAATAACCGTCAAGATTGGCAACAGATGGCTGATTTGATAGCGACATGGCAAATCAGTCCGCTGGCTGAAAAAAACACCGGCCATACCGTCACCAACAGTGGCTGGCGCTTATTTCGGTTAGTGCAGCATTTGGGCTTATGTGTTGATAATGTTCAGCTGATGGATAAAGCTGATGTGTTGGCGCTGTTAACGGTATTGGATGAATTTACCCCAGAGCAACGCAATCAAGTCTGGTTAGACGCTTACGAGAAAAATTACCGCAATGCGTTGTTTCAAGGGCTGCACGAGAATCATAATCGGGGCCGCTGGAATATACGTAAACAGCGGCCAGAAGCACAAATTATCATGTGTATGGATGAGCGTGAGGAAAGTTTTCGTCGTCATTTGGAAGAACTGAATCCGGCCATTGAAACTTTGGGGGTGGCCGGTTTTTTTGGTATACCCATGAATTACAAGGGGTTAGATGCTGCACACTCAACGCCGTTGTGTCCCGTCGTAGTAACCCCAGTTCATGAAGTGGATGAAATTGCCAAGCAAGGCCATGAAAAAAACTTGCTTGCCCACCAAAAGGGACGACGTTTATATCAAAGAATCGGTTACCTTGTACATCAGCTTCCACGCCGCAATTTATTGTTATCAAGCTTGGCAATATTTTTCCTGGCATCTTTTACTGTGGCTGGGCTGTTGACTAAAATACTGATGCCGAGCAGCCATAAACGCTTTGCTGACTGGCGGTTACGTACTTTTGTTCCATCAGTTGACACTGAGTTGGCATTTATCTCGACCGATAACGAAACTAAAGCCTCAGTGCAACATCCCAAACTCGGATTTACCGATGTTGAACAAGGTGAGCGTGTTGCGTCATTGTTACGCATGATAGGACTTACTGATGGTTATGCACGCATTATTGTGTTATCAGGTCATGGGTCAACCAGTCAGAACAACCCACACGAAGCAGCCCATGATTGCGGTGCGTGTGGAGGTCGGCAAGGTGGGGCGAATGCACGGGTATTTGCAGCGATGGCGAATCGCCCCGAGGTTCGTGTATTGCTGGCCGGACAAAACATTATTATTCCTGATGACACTTGGTTTGTGGGCGTACAGCACGATACCTGTAGCGATGCTATGAGTTGGTACGATTTGGATGCAATACCCGCGTCGCTACAAGAGGATTTTCAGCGTTTCAGAACCCAAATAAACCAAACACAAGCCTTGTCAGCCCATGAGCGTAGCCGACGTTTTGCTTCGGTTGAGCGCAATGCTACTCCTGCGGATGCGTTTCGGCATGTGACCTTGAGGGCGCGGGATTTAAGCCAGGTACGTCCTGAATTTGGACATGCCAGTAATGCGGCGGCGATAATCGGTCGTCGTGCTATAAGTCAAGGGCTGTTTTTGGATCGACGACCCTTTTTGATTTCTTACGATCCAACCCAAGATCCAAGTGGCGCTATTCTAGAAAATATATTACTGACCGCAGGCCCCGTCGGTGCAGGTATTAACCTGGAATATTATTTTTCTACCATTGACAATGATCGTTTCGGATGTGGCACCAAAATACCCCATAACGTAACAGGCTTGTTTGGCATTATGGAAGGTACGAGCAGTGACTTACGCACAGGTTTACCACTACAAATGGTAGAAATCCATGAAGCAATGCGCTTGCAGATTGTGGTGGAAGCTAAAGCCTCGGTGCTGGAAAAAATTTATCACCGTCAGCCGGATCTTGCCGAATTGATTGGTGGTGGCTGGGTGTTCCTAAGTGTTAAAGATCCCGATGACGGTATGATTTACACGTTTGAGCGGGGTATTGGTTTTGTGCCTTGGCAAGCCGGGGCAGGAAGTTTGCCGATTTTTGACAATTCTTCCGATTGTTATCGCGGTCAGATGCAACCCGTATCGCCTGCCTTAATCAAGCAGCCTGAAATGCTGAGGGTTTGATGATGGATGCCTTAGTTATTTTCATTCCGTTATTGCCATTGCTGGCGGGTATTATTGTTGGGCTGGGGACAGTTTGCGGTGTATTGACTGGTGAAGATAAGGAATCTTTGGCTGCCGATATTAGCCTTTGGGCAATAACTATGTCGTGTTTGCTGTCGCTGGTTACATTGGGTGCTGATTTATTAGGTAAAAACTCCGGTACTTTTGAGGCAGGTGAGTGGTTAAAGTGCGATTCTTTGGTTGTATCAGTCAATTTTATTAGCGCGGGATTTAATATTCGTTTGGCGACCTTGTTTGCTGTCTTGCTCGCCATCATCATGCGTTTTTCTATTGCTTACATGCACCGAGAAGCAGGTTACTACCGGTTCTTTTTTATCTTTAATGTGTTTGCGTTTGCAATGCTTGTATTGGTGTTGTCAGGCAACGCAGTTATTACCTTTATGGGTTGGGAAATCGCTGGTTTATGCTCTTATCTATTGATTGCCTATGCTTATGACCGCCCTATTGCCGCCGCTAATGCGACGCGGGTTTTTGTCACTAACCGCATCGGTGATGTGGGTTTTGTGCTTGGTATCGGTTTAAGTTATGTGTTGCTGGGCAGTGTTAACTGGCTGGATATTAAAGACCAAGCCACTAGCTTAGATGTTGGCGAGGCGACAGGTTTAGCCTTTTGTTTTGCTGTAGCCGCTTTTGCAAAATCAGCGCAACTGCCTTTTACGCTGTGGTTGGCAAAGGCCATGGAAGGGCCAACGCCATCAAGTGCGGCATTTTACGGCGCAGTAATGATACATGCCGGTATTTATCTGGTGATCTTTCTGCAAGCGATTTTTGAGCAAGCTCCTTTGATTATGGGCTTGTTGGTGTTTGTCGGTTTGTTGACGGCGGTGTATAGCTATCTGGTGGGCTTAACACAAACCGATGTCAAGAGTTCCCTGGTGTTTGCGACATCCGGCCAATTGGGGCTGATGTTTATGGAATGCGGCCTGGGGTTTTGGCAGTTGGCGAGCTGGCATCTTGCTGCCCATGCAATTGTTCGGGGCTATCAAGTGCTAACTGCGCCCTCACTGTTGCACAATGTCCATGAAAATCCCGTCCAATCGGTATCGCCTTTTCTGGCACGTTCGAACTGGCTTTATTTGGCATCGGTACAGCGGTTTTGGCTGGATCAAATGATCGATTGGGGCTTGGCTAAACCCGTTCGGCAATTAGCGCATGACCTAAGCTATTTTGATGACCATGCGCTTGATCGGCTGATGGGTTTTTCCGCACCCGCTATTAATGCGGTCGCTACACTGGCACAATTAAAAGAAAAATCCATCGGTGCACAGTTGGATAATGATATTGACGATTTTTCCCATGGCACCGGTTTGGCGGGTACATTAACGCATTGGATCGCCGGCAGTATGAATTGGCTGGAAAAACATTTGGTGCTTGAAGGGGTGAGCAATAAAACCCTCGCTAATAGCCGTGAACTAGGCCGTTTCGTTAATGGAATTGAACGTAAGGTGCTGCGACCTCGCTATCTGGTCTTGTTTGTCTTCATCACCTTGCTAGTCACATTTTGACGATTATGTTAAGCCACTCTTTGACGGCTATGCCAAGTGACTTACTGACGGCTACGTTAACCGCTTTCTGAAGCCTATGCTTATTACGACTAAACTTTGGGCTGAGTCTGCCGCCTTTCCGCTATTATCCACGCTAGTTTTAGTGCCGTTGTTAGCTGTGTGTGCTGTTCTTTGCGTTAAATCACCTGTGACCGCCTCGCGTATTGGTCTGGCTGCCACGCTAGTCAATATGGTATTGAGCGTTTACCTGTTAATAGTTTTTGATACTGGCAATTTTGCCATACAACTGGCCGAGCAATTCCAATTTTCAGGCTTTAGTTATAGCGTTGGGGTTGATGGTGCAAATATCCTATTCATTCCGCTTACGGCATTGTTAACGGTGCTGGCACTGATTTACACTACGATTACCCGCCATGCAACGGATAGGGTATTTATCGCGTGTTTACTGTGTTATGAATGCGTGTTAATAGGCGCTTTCACAGCTTTAAATGTTCTGCAATTTTGGCTTTGGTGTGTGCTTGAGCTGTTGCCGGTGATCGTTTTAACCCTGCGTGCGGGTACTGGGCAGCAGCGTCAGCGTAGCCTTAGCTATGTTTTGAAATACTGGCTTAGTGGCTTACTGATGTCCTTATGTGGTTTTTTGCTACTGGCATTTGGCTTGATTGATTCCGAACACAGCCTGACTTTCGATTGGCTGACCTTAAAACAAAACAACGTCTATTTACATGATGAAACGTTGATTTTCATTTTGCTGTTTTATGGCTTTGCCATTCGTATGCCGCTGTTTCCTTTTCATGGTTGGTTACCGGTATTGGCTGAACAGGGTACGGTTGCCAGTGCCTTTATCTTCCTAGTCGGCTTAAAGTTGGGCGTTTATGCCGTGATACGTTTTATTTTGCCGATGATTCCTGGTGTTGCTGAACAATGGGCAAGCTTTGTAGTGATTTTAGGTCTACTCAGTGTGTTTTACGGCGCGATATTGGCGCTGATGCAAATAAACATTCGCCGACTGCTGGCATTTGCAGTAATCAGTCATACTGGCATGTTGGTGATAGGTGTGTTTTGTTTTAATGACTACGGCTTGGAAGGGACGTTACTGCTTTCTATCGCTTATGGTTTGGCGACTGCTGGTATGTTTTTCAGTACCGGTTTGATTTATGAGCGTACGCGCACCGCTTTTCTGCCCCGTTTAGGGGGGGTATTTGATACCAATGCGCCCTTGGCTTTTCTATTTTTGATTTCTGCGTTAACTACTATGGTAATGCCTGGTACGCCCGGATATGATGCCGCACATTTACTTATCGAAGGCGTTATTGAGGAAGATGGTTGGTTGATTGCGATTGGGATTTTAGTCGGCAATGTGTTAGCAGCGGCATTTTTGTTATGGGCTTTTCAGCGAATATTCTTTGCCGCACCTAAACATAAGTATTGGCCGTCCCACAGTCAACATCATTCGACTAAAAAAGAACGTGCAATTGCTATCGTCATTTGTGCCTTGCTAATGGGTACTGGTTTTTATACAACTCCGTGGTTGAAGTTTATAGACCAGGAAGCGGTTGCCATGCACGAACAATATCCTGTCCACAGCATCCCAAATAGTTCACCCTTCATTGAGCCTGATGGTACACCAGAGCAAAACGATGCCCCTGATGCCCATGAGTGAAGCCAGTTTCCCCCTATTGAGCTGCATTATTCTGTTGCCTTTGCTAGGGGCGATTGTTGTGGGTGTGATACGAGATGTCAATCTGGCGAAAAAAACAGGATTGATTATTGCCAGTATAGAGTTGGTATTGACGTTGCTGTTGTTGCCGCAATTCAATGCCGATGACGGCAACATTCAATGGGTTGAACGCCATGCCTGGATACCCAGCCTTAATGTTGAATATTTGATCGGTATCGACGGTATTTCGGTGTTGTTTTTGCCGATGACGGCCTTATTGACCTTGATGAGCGTCCTGGCTTCCTGGAATACCATCCAGCATTTATCCCGTTTTCATCTAGCACTGTTGTTGGTGCTAGAAGGCGTTACTCTAGGGGTATTTTGCGCCTTGGATTTGGTGCTGTTCTTTTTGTTTTGGGAACTGACCTTACCGCTTATTTTCTTTTTGATAGGCTTGTGGGGCATAGGTGCAGAACGCCGTTTGGCTGCCATCAAATACACCTTATTTATGCTGTTTGGCGGCATTTCGCTGTTGCTCGCTATTATTATCCTTGCGCTTAATCATTCTGCCCAGTTACCGGAAGGTGGCATTGCTCAGGAGCTGATTTTTAACTTACCGGCGCTATTAAAAACACCTTTGCCGGAACATTTACAAACCATCGTCTTTGTGTTGTTACTGTTGGGGTTTGCTGTTAAAGCACCTTTGCCGCCTTTCCATACCTGGTTACCTACGGTAGCGATGGAAGGATCCCCTCATACGACAGCACTGCTGGTTGGTTTAAAGCTTGGCGTTTATGGCATTATCCGCTTTACCCTGCCCTTAGCTCCTTCTGCCGCCGTCGAATACAGCTGGGTACTTGGCGTCCTGGGCGCGATTACGCTTATTTATGGCGCATTGATTGCATTGTACCAAACCAATTTGCGCCGTTTGTTAGCGTACGCCAGTATCAGCCATGTCGGCTTAGTAATTATTGGCATCGCCTCATTGAATATGCAAGGCATCCAAGGCGCGCTATTCCAGTTGTTCAACTTTACGATAATTGCCAGCTCGTTGATGTTGATTGCGGGATTTATCCAACACCGCCTAGGCAGTACCGAAGTCGTCCATTTGGGCGGTTTGGCTAAAGTCATGCCAAAATTGACTTGTTTTTATTTTATATTTACCTTAGCAAGTATTGGAATACCTGGCACTAGTGGTTTCCCAGCAGAATTATTACTGATAATCAGTGCATTGGTTGCCCATCCCAGCTTAGGTATCGCTGCGCTTGCCGCTGCGGTATTGGGCGCAGCCTATATGCTGGACTTCACACGGAAAGCGTTTTTCGGCTCGATTATCCATCAAACGGTTCGACAGTGCCAGGATTTGCGCCGCCGCGAACTACTGCTTTTGTGTGCGCTAGCTTTGTTGGTTCTGGTATTCGGATTATTTCCTAATCTTATCTTGCATACGCATGAAAAAGCCGCAGATATGTGGTTATCCCAGATTTTAGAACAGCCCATTAAAAGTGATGAGGTTGCTGATATGGATTTATCTGAATAATCGTAACCCCGAATGTAGAAGGTTTTTTAAAAACTAAGGAATACTAGGTCTGTTTTCAACAGAGTACCTATTACAATAATTATCAATTAAACATGCGCTTATCTATACAACCTTGCAACACCTTACCTACCGACATCAAGCTGCATCAAGTTTCCGGCATTCTTGAAATCCACTTTGATAATGGGCAAGCCTTTAATTTGCCTTGCGAATATCTTCGAGTTTACACACCATCCGCAGAAGCCTTGGGACATGGCCCTGGGCAGGAAATTCTCCAGGTTGACAAAGAAAATGTTACGATAAACGAAATAAAACCCATCGGTAATTATGCAGTCGCGTTTGTCTTTAGCGATGGGCATAGCACAGGCATTTACAGTTGGGATCTCCTTTACAAGCTCGGTGCTGAGTATCCGACCCTTTGGGCAGATTACCTGCACAGGCTTGAACTGGCAGGACATCAACGCAAACCTACAGACAACACGGTAACAAAATGACAGAAAACACCACCCATTTCGGCTTTAAGCGGGTCGCTGCCGAAGAAAAAGCCAGTATGGTACGCGGCGTATTTGATTCGGTCGCGGAACATTACGACATCATGAATGATCTAATGTCTATGGGCGTACACCGCATATGGAAACGCATAGCCGTGCAATTGAGCAACGTCCGCAAAGGCGAGCAAGTGCTTGACCTGGCTGGCGGCACGGGCGATCTCAGCACTTTATTCGAGCAACGGGTAGGCGATGAGGGCAATGTCGTCCTGGCCGACATCAATGCCCAGATGTTACGCACAGGCCGTAACCGCCTGATTGATCGCGGCTTGGTCGGCAACGTGCAATACACCCAGGTCAATGCCGAATGTTTGCCGTTTGCCGATAATTCTTTCGATTGCGTGTGCATTGCGTTTGGCTTACGCAACGTCACTGATAAGGATGCGGCCTTGCGTTCCATGTACCGCGTGTTAAAACCGGGTGGTCGTGCCATCGTCCTGGAGTTTTCCCATCCCGTCGACCCAATTACCGAGAAAGTCTATGATTTTTACTCATTCAACCTGCTGCCGAAAATAGGCAAATGGGTGGCAAAAGATGAAGAAAGTTACCGTTATCTGGCAGAATCTATCCGTATGCATCCTAAGCAGGATGAACTGAAAGCCATGATGGAAACTGCGGGCTTTGAACGTTGTGAGTATTTCAATATGACGCAAGGGATTGTGGCGGTGCATCGGGGATACAAGATTTAGGTAATTATGTACGTCCCAAAACATTTTGAAATAACTGATGTTAAGGTGATGCATGAATTGATTCATGATTATCCTTTAGCCACGTTGGTAACGATGTCAGCAAATGGGTTAAACGCAAACCATATTCCAATACATCTTAACGCCATGCCCGAGCCTTACGGTACTTTACAAGGCCATGTGGCACGATCAAATCCGTTACTTGAAGATATTAATGGTGAGAATCAATCACTCGCAATTTTTCACGGGCCGAATGCTTATATCACTCCATCTTGGTATGAAACAAAGAAAGAACACGGAAAAGTAGTGCCTACATGGAATTATGTTGTCGTTCATGCTTACGGTAATTTACAGGTAGTCGATAAACCGGAATGGTTACGCGCTCAACTCGAAACGCTTACCGATCAAAATGAGTCACAATTTTCAGAACCATGGGCTGTAGCTGATGCACCCACAGAGTTTACCGAAAAATTGTTTGAATCGATCGTCGGAATTGAAATGAAAATTACCAAACTGCTTGGTAAGTGGAAGGTCAGCCAAAACCAGCCCATGCAAAATAAAGTAAGTGTAATTAAAGGCTTGAAGGATAAGCAGCAACAAGACATGGCAGATTTGGTTGGCAAAAATGAATATTAAATCCGTCCCGTATTTCAGCTATTCGCCAAACGATATTTCTAAAATGCCAGAGCAAAATTATTACCATAATGAAAATAGCATTTTCTCCGTTCGTCCTGAGCTTGTCGAAGGATGGATGGAGAAAATCACAACTAATATCTTTTTATAAACGGCTGATATGTTTTGGTTTTATATTCTTCGATGTTCCGATGGCAGCTACTACACAGGGCATACCGATAATATAGAACGCCGTATGGCTCAATATCAGGTTGGTGAATGCACGGGATATACTTCATCGCGTCTTCCAGTCGAGCTTAGCTGGTCACAAGAAACCGCAACCCGTGAAGAAGCTTTGTCGGCAGAGCAGCAAATCAAAGGCTGGAGCCGTAAAAAGAAAGAAGCCATGATACGGGGCGATTGGGCGGAAGTGAGTCGTTTAGCCAAAAGCAACTCCCTTCATCCTTCGACAGGCTCAGGACGAACGGATTTGCTTTTACGTGACGACAACAGGTAACAAGTTAATTGTTTTGGATTCAACAAAAAATACAATTGAAATAATGCTAATCAACCCCCTCCTAATCGCCGCCCTAGAAACAGCCCTCAACCGTTATCTAGCGCTAGATAACAATAAAGATGACTTGCTTATCCCCTTAAAAGGCAAAATCATCGCGCTGACTATGCAACCATTCAATGAAACTCTTTATCTTTGCCCAGCCAGTGATTCCATCCAGATTATCGATCAAATCACTGGCCAGCCTGATACGACCATCAGTGGTT
The DNA here is from genome assembly GCF_040079455.1 of Methyloglobulus sp. Classification (GTDB taxonomy): domain Bacteria; phylum Pseudomonadota; class Gammaproteobacteria; order Methylococcales; family Methylomonadaceae; genus Methyloglobulus. Next base: position 16,911 of record NZ_JBEBKJ010000029.1, read on the forward strand.
CGGTATGGGCATTAGGGTTTATGGGCATCAGCACAAAACCGATGCGCTCAGTTTTCTCAGGCGAGATTAAAATCGAAGGCGACATCCAGACTGGAAAGCAATTTCAGGCTGTGTTCAAAAAATTGGATATTGACCTCGAAGGCTTGCTTGCCCAATATATTGGTGCCGATCTTGCAAACCACATCAGCCAATTCTTCCGATCCGGTCAGGAATGGGGCAAAGAAACCATCGAGACATTCAAACTCAACACCGCCGAATTTCTGCAAGAAGAAACCCGTGATTTACCGGCCAAACCGGAAATCGATATTTTTTATCAACAAGTTGACGAGCTACGAAACGCTTCTGACCGACTTAACAGCCGTGTTGAACGCTTGATTAATTCCATAACAACAAAAACAGAAGAAAGGCCTTAAGTGTTCTATCCGAGAATCATATTCCGCCTCATCCACATCAACTGGGTGCTGGTTTCCCACGGCCTGGATGAAATCGTTTTCAAAACGCATTTGTTCCGCCCAGTACGCTATTTTGCTGTGTTTTCCCCTGGCTATTGGCTTAAGCCCAAAACCGAACCGCGTGCGGTAAGGATCAGGCGGGCATTGGAGGATCTTGGCCCTATCTATGTAAAATTTGGTCAAGCCTTATCGACACGGAAAGACTTACTGCCAGAAGATATTGCCGACGAACTGGTCAAGTTACAAGATAGGGTGCCTCCTTTTGCCGCCGAAACTGCCCGTAAAATCATTGAATCTGAGCTGGGGATGAGTATTTCCCAGGCATTCGCCAAGTTTGAGCCTGAACCTATGGCATCGGCTTCGGTCGCGCAAGTCCATGCAGCCGAATTACATGACGGCACACAAGTTATCGTTAAAGTATTACGCCCAGATATAGAAGAAGGCATTCAGTCCGACATCGGATTGCTGTACGAATTGGCACGGATTGCCGAAAAGTTTTGGGTAGATGCAAAGCGGTTGCGGCCTATGGAAGTGGTTGCCGAATTTGAACGTAGCACCTTAGATGAACTCGACTTACTTAGGGAAGCCGCCAACGCGGCTAAATTGCGCCGTAACTTTGAGCATTCGGAAATCCTTTACGTGCCTGAAATATATTGGGATTTTTCCCGTCGAAAAGTCATGGTCATGGAACGGATTCACGGCGTACCCGTCGGCGAGACCGAGCGCCTGAAAAAAGAGGGCGCGGATTTCAAGTTGTTGGCAGAACGCGGCGTTGAGATATTCTTTACCCAAGTATTCAGGGATAATTTTTTCCACGCCGATATGCATCCGGGCAATATCTTCGTCGATCTGCCAGCAAAGTATATTGCCGTTGATTTTGGTATCGTCGGCTCGCTGTCATTGACCGACCAGCATTACCTGGCAGAAAACTTCCTGGCCTTCTTCAACCGGGATTACCGGAAAGTCGCGCAAATGCACGTCGAATCGGGTTGGGTGGATAGCTCAACGCGGATTGAGGAATTTGAATCGGCTATCCGCAGCGTGTGCGAGCCGATTTTTGAAAAACCGCTGAAAGACATAAGCTTTGGGCAACTGTTGCTGCGCTTGTTCCAAACCGCCCGCCGTTTCGACATGCACGTGCAACCGCAACTGGTGCTGCTGCAAAAGACCTTGCTCAATATCGAAGGTTTGGGCAGGCAGCTTTATCCCGACCTGGACTTATGGCAAACCGCCAAGCCGTTCCTGGAAAAGTGGTTCAAGGAACGGATGAGTCCTAAAGCCAAAATCACCAAGTTGTTCAAACAATTTCCCGAAGTCGCCGAACATTTCCCAGAAATCCCAACCTTACTGTTTAAAACTTTGGACAACGCCGCTAATTCCCAGAAACGGGCGGAAAATCAGCAAAGGGAGTTGGTATTGTTACGTGAACAGATGGAGGCACAGCACCGCAATACCTTATGGTCTATTTATATTGGTGCTATTTTGATTAGTTTGGCGGTTTTGTTACGATAATCAAAACCATTCCTGATCACATACAGGTTGCAGCGAAAATCAAAACGGTTACGATTCCATTAACCCTTTAAACGTCGTCACCCCGGCAAGGATTGCCGGGGTCTAGGTTACATGGATGTATACTTACACCACCTAACTTAACTGGCGAGTCACATCCCTGTGTTCTGGATATCGGCAAGCGGCGCAAGTTCCTACTTGCCTGCCGCACTTCCGCCATCCTTGGCAGTCGTCCCTGTCGGTATGACGGGTACTTGAAGGTTATCGATTCGGCTGAAAGTTGTACGCAACCAGGAAACTATTTAATATCCTGTTGACCATACAAAAAAATCTCGATTTGTTGTACATTACTGCTACTAAACCGTAACACATAAGCCTTATTCACATAAAAACTTACGAGGAAAAAACTATGGTATCTCTTAACCCCCCTGTCTGCGATTTTGGCGTGAGAGCGCCAGATTTTAAATTACTTGGTGTTGACGGGAAAACTTGGACATTACAGGAATGTATGGGCAGGAGTGGCTTATTGGTCATGTTTATCTGCAACCATTGCCCTTATGTCAAAGCCGTGCATGGACGTATCCTCCGTGATGCCCTTGAATTAAAGGGTTATGGCATTGAATCAGTTGCTATTATGTCCAATGACACGGCCAACTATCCTGAAGATTCTTATGAAAACATGCAGCGTATTGCTGCAGAATATAACTACCCTTTTCCTTATCTGATTGATGAAACACAGGAAATAGCCAAGGATTATGGGGCAGTCTGTACGCCGGATTTCTTTGGCTATAACACGGATTTTGAATTGCAATACCGGGGTCGTCTGGATGCCAGCCGAAAAGAGACTGCTCCCGATGGCACTAGGCGCGACCTGTTTGAAGCCATGAAACTTGTTGCCCATACTGGTCATGGCCCACAAGACCAAATATCAAGCCTCGGCTGTTCCATCAAATGGAAAGAAGAAGCCGTTGAAGCGTAACACTAACAACACAAAACGAGAGAAAGAAATATGTCGATAAAAAGAATGGTTGATCTGGATTTGGCTGGCAAGCGAGTATTAATCCGCCAAGACCTGAACGTGCCTGTCAAAAACGGTAAAGTCACCAGCGATATTCGCATCCAGGCCAGCGTGCCAACTATTGAAAGAGCATTGGCAGCTGGGGCTGCGGTCATGGTCATGTCACATCTAGGCCGTCCGGTTGAAGGCCAATTTGATGAAGAATCCTCACTGAAACCCGTTGCTGAAAGGTTGTCTAGTTTATTGGGTAAGCCTGTGCGGCTGGAGCGCGACTGGCTGGATGGCATCACCGTCAATCCAGGCGAAGTCGTGTTATGCGAAAACGTACGCTTTAATGTTGGCGAAGAAAAAAACAGTGATGAGTTAGGTAAAAAAATGGCCGCTTTATGTGACGTGTTTGTTATGGATGCTTTCGGAACTGCCCACCGGGCACAAGCATCAACCCACAGCGTCGCAAAATTTGCCCCGATTGCATGTGCTGGCCCGTTACTCGGCAACGAACTCGATGCCTTGGGTAAGGCGTTGGAAACGCCTACCAAACCGTTGGTTGCGATTGTCGGCGGATCTAAGGTCAGCACTAAATTGACGGTGCTTAAATCTTTGTCTGAAAAAGTCGATCAACTTATCGTTGGTGGTGGCATTGCCAATACTTTTATTGCGGCGATGGGGTTTCCTGTCGGAAAGTCGCTTTATGAACCCGACTTGATTGAAGAAGCCAGGAGTTTGATAGCCGCCGCAAAAACCGCCGGCTCAGCTATTCCAATACCTACCGATGTGGTCTGTGCCAAAGAGTTTTCGGACAGTGCTGTGGCAACCGTTAAACAAGTCGCCGACGTTGAAGCCGATGATTTGATCCTCGACATCGGCCCCGATACTGCCAAGCAGTATGCTGAGATCCTGAAATCAGCAGGAACTATTGTTTGGAACGGCCCAGTCGGCGTATTTGAAATCGACCAATTCGGCGAAGGCACTAAAACTTTATCAATGGCAATTGCCGAAAGTCCTGCTTTTTCGATTGCAGGCGGCGGCGACACCCTCGCAGCAATCGACAAGTATGGCATTGAGGACAAGGTGTCTTATACCTCGACCGGAGGCGGGGCATTTCTTGAATTTCTTGAAGGTAAGGAATTGCCTGCTGTTGCTATATTAGCATCGAGAAGTTAGTAATATTATCAAAACATTACATTTTTTATTTAAAGCTAAAAATAACGACCTTGTGTTTTTTATTTGGTTTAATGATAAACGTGTTAAATTAGAACCTATTGACCGTAAGTCTGGTCTTACAAAGCAACCCTACAATATAAAGGAAACCAAATGGCTAGAGTCACTATCGAAGATTGTTTAGAACATGTAGAAAACCGCTTTAAATTGGTTTTACTGGCAGGGACTCGTGCGCGACAACTCAGCCATGGCGCGACCGAATTTTTGCCGCGTAACAAAGATAAAGACACTGTGCTTGCCTTACGGGAAATAGCAGAGGGTCATGTTACTGAAGAGAACATCAACCTGTTGCACCGTACCGGTGAAACACACGATATTCCTCCTATGTTCTAAATGTAACTATGTTAGAAGTTGCTGACACTATCGAGCTTGAGCGTCCACAGGATAAGCTTATAAGACGTTTGTGTTCAGCATTATCCGGTTATCTGGATAAAGCCCAAGTTGACGACTGTGTGCGTGCCTATGAGTTTGGCTCAAAAGCGCATTCAGGCCAGTTACGAAAAAGCGGCGAAGCTTATATTTGCCATCCGGTCGCGGTTGCCATCAGTCTTGCTGAAATGCGGATGGATGCAAATGGCATTATGGCGGCTATCTTGCATGATGTCATCGAAGACACGGGTGTAAGTAAAAAAGAAATAGCAAAAATCTTTAATCCTGAAGTTGCTGAATTAGTCGATGCCGTCACCAAGCTGACTAAGATCGACAGCAAATCCCACGCCGAAACCCAAGCCGAAAATGTCCGTAAAATGTTCCTTGCAATGGGCAAGGATTTGCGCGTTATCATGGTCAAACTCGCCGATAGATTGCATAACATGCAAACGCTAGGGGTTATGCCTGCTGAGAAAAAACGCCGTATCGCTCGTGAAACCCTCGATATTTATGCACCCATTGCCAATCGGCTGGGGATGAACAACATCCGGCATAAGCTCGAGGCTTTAAGTTTTCAGGCGATGTATCCTCGACGCTATAGCATTCTGGATAATGCCTTAAAAAAAGCCCGTGGCAATCGGCGCAAAGTTATCGACGTTATTGAGACCACCCTAAAAAACCGTATTACTCAAGACAAGTTGACCTGCGAGGTATCAGGACGGGAAAAAAATCTCTATAGCATCTACCAAAAAATGCTGAACAAGAAAGTTTCCTTGACTGATGTCTTTGATGTCTACGCCTTTCGTATATTCTGTAACAACGTGGATGATTGTTACCGTATTCTGGGTATCGTCCATAATTTATACAAGCCCATACCAGGACGGTTCAAGGATTATATCGCTTTACCTAAGGCTAATGGCTATCAGTCCTTACATACCGTACTCATAGGGCCTTATGGGTTTCCTATCGAGATTCAGATTAGGACGCACGAAATGCACCGCATGGCAGAATCCGGTATCGCGGCGCATTGGTTGTATAAATCCGATGATGACAACAACGATAGGTTTCAAGACCGCGCCAATGAATGGCTGCGGGACTTATTGGAAATCCAGCAATCAGCGGGCGATTCCCTGGAGTTTATCGACAACCTGAAAATAGATCTTTTCCCGCAAGAAGTTTTTGTATTTACCCCCAAAGGCGAGATAATCAAAATGCCCCGGGGCGCAAGCATTATTGATTTTGCTTACGCTGTGCATACCGATATTGGTAATGCTTGTGTTTCTGCACGGGTTGATCGAAAACTGATACCGCTACAAACCAAACTCGAAAATGGGGTGACGGTTGAAGTTATTACTGCCATCTGGGCCAGGCCTAATCCGCTGTGGCTGAATTATGTCATCACCGCGAAAGCGCGGTCTGGGATTCGAAATTATCTCAAAAACTTTAAACAGCAAGAGGCTATCAGCTTAGGTCGCCGCCTTTTAGATAAAGAATTGCAAGCTATGAATGTACAGCTTGAAAATATCGACAAGTCTCGAATCAAGTCACTACTTGAAATAAGTGACAAACATACGTTGGATGAATTACTGGAAGATATTGGCTTAGGCAACAAAATGCCATTCCTGATAGCTAAACGGCTTACCCAGTCTGATGTGCATGCGGCAGTTCGACTGGAAGATAATGATCAAACCCAGAGAGCGCCGCTAGTCATCAAAGGCACAGAGGGAATGGTAATAACGCTTGCTAAGTGTTGTCGTCCTATTCCTGGCGATTCTATTATCGGCTTTTTTAATCCTGGTAAGGGTATCGTCGTGCATCATCATGAATGTAGGAACAGCAACGAGGTCAGAAAAAAACAAACTAGTTGGTTGGACGTTGAGTGGAGCCAAGATGCAACAGGTGAATTTTCTGCTGAACTTCGCCTTGAAGTACTCAATCAGCGTGGTTCCCTGGCAACGGTGGCCTCGACGATTTCAGAGCATAATTCCAATATTGAAAATGTCACGGTGATCGAGCAAGATTCTCGCCTCTCCGTAGATCTAATCACCGTTAGCGTTAAAGATCGTGTGCATTTAGCTAAAATTATGCGAAAGCTGAAAGAGTTGCCCATTGTTATAAAAATCACCCGGGTAAAAGCGTAAAACCAAGCCCTTTCATGCTTAAGTTCCTGCTGCGTAATCGAAATACCCTCTACAAAATTATCACACCAAAATGACCAAAGAAATCATCAATACGGATCAAGCTCCACAAGCCATAGGCACGTATTCACAAGCTGTTAAAATAGACCATACAGTTTATTTATCAGGGCAAATTCCCTTGGTCCCTGAAACCATGGTGTTAGTCGAAGGTGATATTTCTGCACAAATTACACAAGTGTTCAATAATTTGAAGGCAGTTGCAGAAGCAGCCGGTGGCAATTTATCCGATATTGTGAAACTGAATGTTTTTTTGGTGGATTTAGCGCACTTCCCCATCGTCAATGAAATCATGGGTCGATTTTTTCAAGCACCTTACCCCGCGCGTGCCGCTGTTGGCGTTGCTGCATTACCTAAAGCCGCACAAGTGGAAATGGATGCGGTTATGGTTCTTACCCGATAGGATTCTCTGGCTGATACTGAAAAACGCCAGCTTAATCCTTTATCCTGTCGTGTCGGTAGTCAATCATGAGTAATCACGACATACTTAAGCGATCAGTGATGACCTTGACGGGAATAGGCAGCCGGACTGCTGCTAACCTGGAAAAACTTGGAATAACAATTATACAAGACCTGTTGTTTCACCTGCCCATCCGTTACGAAGACAGAACCCGTACTTACCCAATAGCTAAACTTTCGGCTGGAATGTCAGCACTCATCAGCGGTAAGGTTGAATTCATAGATATGTTACCAAGAGGCCGCAAAAGCCTAATCTGCCGGATTAACGATGGCACGGGTTTTATCGACTTACGGTTTTTCCATTTTACCGCCCAGCAGCACAATACGCTCAAGCCGGGAACAGCGATCAGTTGTTTTGGGGAAGTCCGGTTTGGCTATGCCGGACTGGAAATGGTTCATCCTGAATACACGGTCATTTCATCACCTGGTAAGGCAATCACGGAATCCCATTTAACACCGGTATACCCACTGACAGAAGGGCTTAACCAGAATGTGGTCAGGAAAGCAGTCAAGCAAGCACTAGCCATTTGCGATGATACCGCACAAGCATTAAGGGATTTGCTTCCCGATGCAGTCCTTAAGCAGCAGCATTACCCGTCATTAGCAGAAGCAATTAAGACCCTGCATGCGCCAGATGCAATAATAACCATCGAAGCCCTGCAAAACGGCAGTGTCCCTGCACTTAAACGACTGGCGTTTGAAGAACTGCTAGCCCAACATCTCAGTCTCAAACTTGCCAAACACAAGGCAAAAGCTTGGCAAGCGCCGTGTTTTATTGCCGACACTGCTGTGATCAAACTATTCATTGATTCTTTACCCTTCAAACTGACTGGCGCGCAAATGAGGGTAATGGCGGAAATTGCAGCGGATTGCACACAGCTCCATCCAATGATGCGCTTGGTGCAAGGCGATGTCGGTTCTGGCAAAACGATAGTCGCCGCTTATGCAGCCTTGCTGGCTTTGGCTGCTGGTTACCAGGTTGCCATTATGGCCCCAACAGAATTATTGGCAGAGCAACATTACCGCAATTTCAGCGGATGGTTTAATCTGTTTGCTACCCAAATCACGTTGTTCACAGGGCAAGTAAAAGGCAATTCACGCAAGGAAATTTTACTGGCGTTGCAAGACGGCGCAACAAGCATTGTGATAGGTACTCATGCCTTATTCCAGGACGGAGTCAATTTTCATCGCTTAGGCTTAATCATCATCGACGAACAACACCGTTTCGGTGTGCATCAAAGGCTGGCATTACGCGCAAAAGGCCAGCAAGGCAGTATGAGACCTCATCAACTGGTCATGACCGCTACGCCCATTCCGCGCACCTTAGCGATGTTACAGTATTCTGATCTCGACATCTCCATCATTGACCAACTGCCACCTGGCAGGAAACCCGTTACCACCAGCGTCATTCCAAGTGAGCGGCGCGACGATGTCATTAGCCGGATCAACAACTGGGTAGCTAATAAAAAACAGGCTTATTGGGTGTGTACACTGATCGAAGAATCGGAAATTCTTCAGTGCGAAGCCGCCGAAAAAACAGCAGAACGGCTTGCAACAGTATTGCCCGAAGTGCGCGTCTCGCTATTGCATGGACGGCTGAAAGCCGCCGATAAAGAATCCATCATGCTGGCTTTCAAAAATCATGAAATTGACCTGTTAGTCGCCACCACCGTCATAGAAGTGGGCGTTGATGTGCCTAATGCTAGCTTGATGATTATCGAAAATCCCGAAAGACTAGGTTTGTCCCAACTGCATCAATTACGAGGACGAGTAGGGCGAGGCAGTGACGACAGTTTTTGCCTGCTAATGTACCAATCGCCCTTGTCCGATAATGCCCGTCAGCGATTAGGTATCCTGCGGGACAGCAACGACGGCTTCTTGATTGCCGAGAAGGATTTGCAGTTACGTGGCCCAGGTGAGGTCATGGGTACCCGCCAGACTGGACAAGTGAATTTTAAGGTTGCCGATTTGGTCAGGGATGCCGATTTGCTGGATAATATCCCGACTATCGCCGATTCCCTTTTTGCTGATACGCCCGAAGCTATAGCGCCATTAATCGACCGCTGGTTAGGTCGCAATCCCGATTATTCCGAGGTTTAAACCCCATTGACCACCAAAAGTTATTTATTTAGCCATGAACCCGATTGGCATGAACACAGGCGAGGAAGCCACCACCACCTACCTCAAGCTGTCCAATCTTGGGCTTACGAAGCCGGATCACTTACCCAAAGGTTGCGTGATTATTACGGAAACGAGGTCACAGTAAGCATCCTTTTCCACCAGTGGCGGACACCGTTTTTAAGCGAACGCAGACAGCTTCAATTACCACCGCACAGACACGGTTTAACCCGCGAAGTGATGCTGCATAAAAACGGCAAACCTTTGCTCCTGGCGAGGACTATCATCCCTGAAGAAACCATCAAAGTCGCCCATCGCAACCTGTCGCATTTGGGCACTCGTCCCTTAGGGGAAGTGATTTTTTCCTATCCTGACCTGGAACGGATTACGATGGATTTGACCTTGATAAAACCCAGCACATGGACATCAACAGCACAGCAAAACGCTAATATAGCCGAGCCAATTTGGGGACGAAGGACTGTCTATGCTATCCAGAAACGACCTATGTTAGTCAGTGAGTTTTTTCTTCCAGAAATATTGGCGCATTAGCCTTAAGATAAAGCGATTGGGTAAGCGCTAAAAATTCAAAGAATACCTTCTCCCTTGGGGAGAAGGTTGGAGCAAGGATGCCGGGATTTTTAAAGATTCACATTAGTGCAATATGAGTGCACATCATCTCAATCTTGAGTCACAATCAAGGGTTGATGGCGTAAGTTTCCGTATAAGTACTTCCTTTTTTGCAGACATCCCTTGCCGTTGGGCTTTCGCATTGCGTATCGGTAATTTCTGCTTTTAAAGTGCCCGCTGTTTCTGGGACAAAGTAAAACCGGAAGTTAGGGTCGGAGCTGATGGCAATGTCGGTTTTTGCGGTCAAAATCTGCTTGTCATTAAATGATATTTTCATTTGTTGGACAAAGTGCGATTTTTTGATAAATCGCGACACTTGATCCATCTGCATGCCACTTAAGTTGGGGTGGCTGATTAACAACTGAACCAAGGTGGGTTCTTTCGATTTAACACCATCATCTAGACGGAATTTCATTTTTCCGAGACGTTGCATGGCCGCATCCAAGTCTGCGCCTACGGGTGCGGAACAACCACCACTGGCTTTAACGTATTTCTTACTCATGTATAACTTACCGTCATTCATTTCGGCAATCGCACGGATATAACTGTAAGAGTTGACGCGGATGCGCATGGCTAGATCGGCTTTGCCACTGTAAGGGGTGAATTCAAACTCACCAACGAAAGGGAAGGGGTTCTTATCGACCAACACTAGGATTTTTTTGATATAGCTGTCGTTCGTTTGCTTGATTTTGGTATTGATCTTTAACGGCACCAGGGCAGGGTCTTCAGCACGGATCGGCGCATCCAGTTCGATGATGTTGTTGGATTCCTCAATCGATTTACCGGAAAAATACTGATTTTTCAGGGTGTTGTTCCATTCGTTTTCGTATTGTGTTTCAGCTTGTGATAAAACTGGGATTATTAGTAATGCCAGTACGACTATATTAATAAGTGTTTTGAATAGCATAGTTTACTCCAAGGTTGAGGACTATTTTAGCAAGCTAGGGCGCAATAGCGTAGCGTATTCGGTCGTTTGGAATGCACGAACCGTATCGTGCGGTGCAATACCTTTATGGTTTTCTGGTATTTCAGTAATAGTACCCTAATGCAATTTGCACTTTGTAAATAGCAGGATAAAGTATTAAAAAGCGAAAACAAACTTGTCAATATGAATGACAGAATCTGGAAAAAAATGGTAATTAGGATAGATGGGTATTGAAATGACGACTAAATCACACGTAGATATGAATAAAGACGAACAATCGCATACTGCAAATACCCCATTAACAGAGCCTAAACGGAAAATATATCCAGAAATGAATGCCCGGTTCGCAGGGGGGCTCATATGGCTAGGCCTTGCCTTTATCGTGATAGTTTTTTTAGTGCAACATTTTTCAGGCTACTCTTAATGCGTAAAATGGGTCTAATATGTAAGGTTGGGTTATAGACTCGCAAAATCGCCGAAGCCTTATTTGTGACATGATGTTGAGTGTGCCGTAACCCGATATTCGAGGCATCCATAATGCCCATCGGTAGGGTTACGGTGGGCGGACAAATCGGCTGTTTTTTTTTGCGTGATTTGTTATATGCGACTAACGTAATCTACAGCCTACGATTAACCCTTAGGCCGCATATGCGGAAACAGCAAAACATCCCGAATCGACGGCGAATCGGTGAATAGCATCACCAAACGGTCGATACCAATGCCTTCACCTGCTGTAGGTGGCATTCCGTGTTCCAAGGCAGTAATGTAATCGGCATCGAAGTGCATGGCTTCATCATCACCCGCTTCTTTATCTTGTACCTGTTGTTGGAAACGCGCGGCCTGGTCTTCGGCATCGTTAAGTTCCGTAAAGCCGTTGGCGATTTCGCGACCTCCGACGAAAAATTCAAAGCGGTCGGTGACATGCGGATTGTCATCGTTGCGGCGCGCCAGTGGTGAGACTTCAACTGGATAAGCAGTAATAAAAGTAGGGTTCATCAACTTATTTTCGACGGTTTTCTCGAAAATCTCGATCTGGATTTTGCCCAGGCCGTAGCCATCTTTAACCGGAATACGTAAATTTTCGGCAACTTTAATGGCTTCTTCACGTGTAGATAACTGTGCTAACATTAGATCAGGATTGTAATGCAGGATCGACTCAACCACCGTCATCCGGTCAAACGGCTTACCGAAATCGTATTGTTCGCCTTGGTAAGTGATAACGGATTGGTCGACCACTTCTTGAGCAATACCCCGCAACATGACTTCGGTTAAGTCCATCAAATCGTGGTATTCGGCATAAGCCTGGTAGAACTCCAGCATGGTGAATTCGGGGTTGTGGCGCGTGGATAGCCCTTCATTACGGAAATTGCGGTTGATTTCAAACACCCGTTCAAAACCGCCCACCACCAAGCGTTTTAGGTACAATTCCGGTGCGATACGCAGGAAGATGTCCATGTCCAGCGCGTTATGATGGGTGATAAACGGACGGGCAGTTGCCCCGCCTGGGATGACTTGCATCATCGGCGTTTCCACTTCCAGAAACTGCCGTTCAATCAGGAATTGGCGAATATAAGCGACGATCTTTGAGCGTATCAAAAATGTATTGCGAGTGTCTTCGCTCATAATCAAATCCAGATAACGCTGGCGGTATTTGATCTCCTGGTCGGCGATGCCGTGGAATTTTTCCGGCAGGGGGCGAAGGGCTTTGGTGAGAAGCCTTATGTCATCGACCTTAACACTAAGTTCGCCGGTTTGTGTCCTAAACAGTATACCCTCTGCGCCGATAATATCGCCGATGTCCCACTTTTTGAATTGCTCGTTATAAAAATCTTCGGGCAGGGTGTCGCGGGTTATATACAGTTGAATCTTGCCGGACATGTCCTGAATATGCACGAAGCTGGCTTTACCCATCATCCGCCGTGTCATGATGCGCCCGGCGATTTTTACGCGTAAAGGCTCGGCTTCCAGTTCTTCCTTGGACTTTTCGCCGTATTCCGCTAGCAATTCACCCGCCACCACATTGCGGCGGAAATCGGTAGGAAATGCAATGCCGCCATTTTCGCGTAGTTCATTTAACTTGCTACGGCGTTGGCGGATTTGTTCTTGTTCGTCTTGTTGGATTTCTTCTGACATTATTTTTAATAGCTGTAAATTGAATGATTTTTGCTTGCCTTAGAAAAGCGAAAATTGTTCTGGAGATTTATCAAAAGGTGGATAAAAAACACCAACGATCACAAACGGATTACTTGCCCAACCATGAAATTGACGAGTTGTACCCAAAAACAGGTAAATATCTTTAGTTAAAAAATCAGTTAAGTATTTTTCTTTAACCTTTTTTAGTGCCAATTCTTCATCATTGTCGCTGGATTTTAGGCAATTCCAGTACAACATGCCGATTTCCCAATCTTCGATCATCAGAGTGGACTCTTTTCCAGCATCATCTAGAAATTTGTAGGAAAATTTATATGGTAATTTATCAACGCGGGAAAATTCTTTTTGTACTTCTTCTTCTTTCTGTAAATCAAACAAGGTAAATTGTTTAGAGCGTTCTTTTAAATGTGCGAGACATTCCTTATCCCACTCACGATCTACTTTTTCAATGATAAAATTAATGAGTTTTTGAGGCTTGAATATAGCTAAAGACAGTTCATTAGAATTAGCTTTTGCGATCAACTCGGTTAAGTTGGTATAAAAAGTATTTTTCTCAAATAAGATTGATTTTCTTTCTTGCCATGCTTTCGCTGTACCAACTGATTGTTTCAGTTCTATAGCTTCAGGGTCAATAGCCCTATAGCTTTCTGGGCGGGGATCGCTCGTATTTTTTGTTAGCGATAATTCTATCCACTGATATTTTTTATAGCGATTTTCATAGTCCAGTTTTCTAAAGGGTAATGGATAAATTCTTACCCAATTACCGTCATCTAAAATACCTGCTGTGCAAACCAATTCATTGTATTTTTTTGAAAGTGTCGGGTAAGTTTTCACTACAATAAAAACTCTGTATTTATCGCTCATAGATGCGCCACGCCCACAGACAAATGGTTTGACAAATATTCGCTAACGCACTGACGATGACAGGATTTAGGCATTTCTTCAAAGCAAGTTAATGCGATACGTTTGCCATCGTATAAAGTAGCAATCAGTTCTTGAAGATAAATTTTCTTTTCTGGCAAACTCTCTCTATATTCATCAAACAATTCCACATAATCAGATGCGCTATTTAAATTCTGACGTTTTTGAGAAATAATTCCAAGCTCAGGTATGTGCCTGTATTCAATGCCGAATTTTGGTAAAATATCAGATAGAAAACCTTTGGAAAAACCGAATTTACGACTAAGCGGGTTTCTTCGCAGGTCATAAAGGACGTTTACATCATTTTCAATTAGCTTAGTTAAATAACGCTCAAGGCTTATTCCTTCATACCCAATAGTAAAAAGTTCCTTATTCTTTTTAGAACGATTTTGTAAAACCTTGCTGGGGTAACGTTCATTAACTAACTGAGTTAAGTTCTCGCCAGCTAAATCTTTATAAGCTCGGATCCATCTAGATATTAGCCAACGTTCTTCTTTTTTCGCACCATCACCTAAATAAGGCAGGTCTTTTAAAAAAATAGTATTTTTTGATACTCTAATCCAGCCTTTTTGTTCTAAAACTTCTAAGTCAGATATCGCTTGGAAAGAATGATAATTATCTCCATAACGTACAGCATCATAATAACTAAGCGATATTTCTTGATGTGATAAAAATAATAACTGTTGGAAATCAGTTGATGAAACATGCCCTACCTGTTCTAACAAAAACAGTAAAAATCGTTGTCGGTGGTAAGTGGGCGCAGGTTGGTTCATCATAATTACAACCCACTCTTCAAGCTGGCTTCGATAAACTGATCTAACGCACCATCAAGCACCGCTTGGGTGTTTCCCGTTTCCACGTTTGTACGTAAATCCTTAATGCGTGACTGATCCAATACATAGGATCGAATCTGGCTGCCCCAGCCTATATCTGACTTGGAATCTTCCAATGCCTGTGAACTTTCACTGCGTTTACGCATTTCCAGCTCATAGAGTTTTGCTTTCAACTGCTGCATCGCGGTATCGCGGTTTCTATGCTGTGAGCGGTCACTTTGGCATTGCACGACAATTCCAGTTGGGTTGTGGGTCATGCGCACGGCGGATTCGGTCTTGTTAACGTGCTGCCCACCTGCGCCACTGGCGCGGTAGACATCTATGCGTATATCGGCGGGGTTGATGTCGATAGCAATGTCGTCATCAATTTCCGGAGAAACAAAAACGGACGCAAAAGACGTGTGGCGGCGGTTGCCGGAATCAAACGGTGACTTCCGCACCAGTCTGTGAACGCCAGTTTCCGTTCGTAGCCAGCCGAAGGCATAGTCGCCTTCAAATTTAATGGTGGCGCTTTTGATACCCGCAACATCGCCAGGGGATTCTTCAATCAATTCAGTTTTAAATCCTTTAGCTTCGCCCCAGCGTAAGTACATGCGCTCGATCATAGATGCCCAGTCTTGCGCTTCCGTGCCGCCTGAGCCGGATTGGATATCTAAAAAGGCATTATTCGCATCCATTTCACCGGAAAACATGCGGCGGAATTCCAGGCCGGCGACCCGCTTTTCAAAATCTTCCAAATCGGCAACGACCGTATCAACGGTGGCCTCATCGTTTTCTTCAACTGCCATCATCAATAGCTCTTCGGCATCGGCCATGCCTTGTTCAAGGTCACGGATGGTATTGACGACAACTTCCAGTTGTCCGCGTTCTTTGCCTAAGGCTTGTGCCTGTTCGGGGTTATCCCAGATTTTAGGGTTTTCCAGTTCCCTTAAGACCTCAACCAGGCGTTCGCTCTTGTTGTCAAAGTCAAAGATACCTCCTAAGCCCGTCGCCACGGCTTTTCAAGTCAGCGATTTTGTTTTTGATGGGGTTTATTTCTTGCATGAAAAGTAGTTTTTCCCTTTAATACGGCGCGATGAAATTGTTAAATAAGGTGGGATTATAAACCATAACGGGATGCCGTTCATGATGGGCTTAAATAAGGGCGCGAGTGGTACAGGTGAAAAGACTTATGGGTATCCCTAAAAATCCCCTCTCCCTCTCCTGCTGGAGAGGGTTGTGGTTAGGAGAAAAATCAATAAGTTAAACTTTCTCTAATCTCAACCTTCTCCCCTGAAGAAGGAGGGATGTTCCCAATCCCCTATTGATAAATTTTCATCTGATTAAAATTGAGATATCGATAAGTATCGTCCGCAGTTTCGCTGATCTGGTTGGCGAACTGCATGTATTCATCAAAAGTGGGGATTTTACCCAAAATTGAACACACAGCGGCCAGTTCCGCAGATGACAAAAACACGTTCGCACCATTACCCAAGCGATTCGGGAAGTTTCGGGTTGAAGTAGAAACCACGGTCGCACCTTCTTTTACCCGCGCTTGATTGCCCATACATAAGGAGCAACCGGGCATTTCCATTCTGGCGCCCGCTTTGCCGAATGTGCCATAGTAACCTTCTTCGGTTAACTGATTTTGGTCCATCTTGGTAGGTGGGGCTACCCATAGCCGGGTCGGTAACTCGCCTTTTAGTTTTTCGAGCAATTTTCCAGCAGCGCGAAAATGGCCGATATTTGTCATGCACGAACCTAAAAACACTTCGTCGATTTTTGTGCCGGCAACTTCCGACAGCGGCTTGATGTCGTCTGGGTCGTTAGGGCAAGCCAATAAGGGTTCTTTGATTTCATCCATATCGATTTCGATGATTTCAAAGTATTCGGCATCGGTGTCCGGCTCTAATAAGACTGGGTTCGCCAACCACACTTCCATATTTTTGATGCGGCGTTCCATGGTGCGGACATCGCCATAACCCTCTGCTATCATCCACTTTAATAAGGCGACGTTGGAGTTAATGTATTCGATGATCGGTTCTTTATTCAACCTTATCGTACAACCACCTGCGGAACGTTCTGCTGAAGCATCGGACAATTCAAACGCTTGCTCGACTTTCAAATCCGGCAAGCCTTCGATTTCCAGGATACGTCCGGAAAAGACATTCTTCTTGCCCTTCTTGTCCAGCGTCAACAAGCCGCGTTTTAAGGCGACATAAGGAATAGCATTGACCATATCGCGCAAGGTAATGCCGGGTTGCATGGTGCCTTTGAAACGCACCAGCACGGACTCCGGCATATCCAGCGGCATCACCCCAGTTGCCGCAGCAAAAGCCACTAAACCAGAACCTGCCGGAAAGCTGATGCCGAGAGGGAAACGGGTGTGCGAATCACCCCCCGTACCGACCGTATCAGGCAGCAACATGCGGTTCAGCCAGGAATGGATGATGCCATCGCCCGGACGCAACGAAACCCCGCCCCGGTTCATAATGAAATCCGGCAAGCTATGCTGCATGGCAATATCGACGGGCTTAGGGTAGGCTGCGGTATGGCAGAAGGACTGCAACACCAAATCGGCAGAAAAGCCCAGACAGGCCAAATCCTTCAATTCGTCGCGGGTCATGGGGCCGGTGGTGTCCTGTGAGCCGACGGTGGTCATGTACGGTTCGCAGTAGGTGTTTGGGCGCATTCCCGCTACCCCGCAAGCCTTGCCGACTATTTTCTGTGCCAAGGTAAAGCCCCTCGTGCTGGCTTCAACATCTCCTGCGCGTTTAAAAATAGTGGATGCTTCCAAGTCTAAGAATTTACGGGCACGATCAGTCAGGCCACGACCGATAATCAACGGTATCCGGCCACCAGCACGCACTTCATCCAAAAGTACATCAGTTTTTAATTCAAATGTGCAAATGGGTTCGTCGTTATCATGGCGTTTGACCACGCCTTCATAAGGATAAATATCAATCACATCACCCATAGCCATCGCGGTCACGTCGCACTCGAACGGCAATGCCCCCGAATCTTCCATGGTATTAAAGAAAATCGGTGCAATTTTGCCACCTATGCAAACACCGCCTTCGCGTTTGTTGGGAATATAGGGGATGTCGTTGCCCATGAACCATAACACTGAATTCGTTGCTGACTTGCGTGAGGAGCCTGTGCCGACTACATCGCCCACATACGCAACGGGAAAACCTTTCTGCTTTAGCACGGCGATTTGCCGTTCGGCGTTGGTAATGCCCTCACGTGGCATTTTCAACATCGCTTTGGCATGTAAAGGAATATCAGGCCGCGACCACGCATCTGGCGCGGGCGATAAGTCGTCGGTATTGGTTTCACCGGTGACTTTAAACACTGTGACCGTTAATTTTTTAGGTACTTCCGGCTTACTCGTAAACCAAGACGCATCCGCCCAAGACTGGATCACTTGTTTGGCGTAAGCATTGCCAGCCTCGGCTTTTTCCTGTACATCGTGGAAAGCATCGAAGATTAACAAGGTGTGGGATAAGGCCTTGGCAGCAAGCGAAGCCATGTCCTTGTTATCCAACAGATCAATTAAGGGCGCAACGTTATAACCGCCGAGCATCGTTCCCAGCAATTCGGTCGCACGGGCAGTCGTTAAAATGGGCGAACTAACCTCAGCCTTAGCTACCGCCGCCAGGAATCCGGCCTTGACATAAGCTGCTTCATCGACACCCGCCGGAACACGGTTAGCCAGCAAATCCAGCAAGAACCCTTCTTCACCGGCTGGCGGCTGTTTGATTAATTCAACCAAAGCCGCCGTTTGTTCGGCATCTAATGGTTTCGGCACTACGCCTTCGGCGGCGCGTTCGGCTATGTGTTTACGGTATTGTTCTAACATCTGGTAATTCCTAAAAATATATGTATTAACTTGCTTAAGGATGAACTAACTTTTACGTCTCAATATTTCCAGCAGATGTTACAGAAAAAGTTTGATAAAACATGAAAATAGCTACGCATATAAAAAGCATACCTAAGCCTAAGTAGCTAAATGTTTTGACGATATTCATTTCTTTACTGAAGAAAGTAGCAGCCATTAACAACCATCCAAAAAAAGCTATCAAAGAACCGAAAACAATATTAATCCAGTAAACAACTAATTCAAACCAAGAGATTCGAACCACTATAGTTTGATCTATAAAATATAAGTGCGGCATAGCTCTTTTAAAATTAATAAAATTTAGTTCACCCATTGTACTTCTATGCAGTTTGATGATGGCTTCTCTGAACTCTTTTTCTACCCTGATACCCGTTGTTATCTTAAAAACTCTGCCGCTAACTCATCATTCTAAATGAGACTTGGTCAGACCTGCTATCTGTTCGCATTTCAATGCGTCAGACAGCCTTAAGATTCCTATCATCAATGAATTCAATAATTTTCTTGAAGTTAAAAATCAGGGCGATCATAGCTATTGTAACTGCAAGAAATATATTGCCTTTATTTAAACTCTCAATTAACTTATTAAAAATTTCTATCAACTTTTCAGCTTTCCTATGTGTAGATGGTTTAAGTAGATTTTGATATTCGCTTTCGCCAATAACCCGATTCACGGTGTCAATGCATGACAGCGATTATTAGCACATAATCTTTTTCTATAGTGTAGAGCGCTGCATAATGGAATACACGCGTAAGATGCCAATGAACATCTTCCTCCAAAATACGCCAAGATTCGGGCGCATCTGATATTTGTTGAAGGGTATGTTCAACTGCAGCGATAAATCGGACTTCCAATCCCGGCTGGCACTCTGCGTAATAGTGAGCAGCATCTTCATATTCTGCGAGCGCATCGGGATGGAATTCAACTTTCATTTAGTGAAAGCTCGCCGGACACGCGCCAACGCTTCATCACCTGGGATTGTTTGAACGCGCCCAGCCCGTATGTCGTCCCGACGACCTAACGCTTCTTTAACCCAAAGCTGCCGTACATAGCCATCTTCCGTCGGGTCTAGGCTTTCTACTAGCCGATCAGCCAATAAGGCTCGTGCCTCGCTTGGTAAGGCAAGAGCCTCTTCGGTAATTTGTTCGACAGTCGATATCATGATTAAAACTCCTTTGTTTCATCAGTCTAGCGTTAATAAGCGAATTCACCCCATCGCCCCAACAATCGCATTACCCATTTCTTTAGTCCCTACTTTGGATTGAGGGTTCAAATCGGGGGTGACATACTTACCTTCCCTCACGACTTTTTCGATAGATGTCTTTACCCGTTTGGCGGCTTCAAATTCACCTAGGTGATTTAACATCATCACCCCCGCCATAATAACGGCGGCAGGATTTGCCAAATTTTTGCCAGTAATATCGGGTGCGCTGCCGTGGACGGCTTCAAATAAGGCCGCATCGTCACCGATATTTGCGCCGGGAATCAAACCTAAACCACCGACCAAGCCGGCAGTTAAGTCTGACAGAATATCGCCAAACATATTGGTCGTCACCACCACATCAAACTGCTGGGGATTCATCACCATGTGCATACAAGCGGCATCGACGATTTTTTCATCGAACTGAATATCTGGATAACGCGCTGCGGTTTCCCGTGCAACATCCAGGAAGATGCCTTGGGTGTATTTTAAGATGTTGGCTTTATGGCAGACGGTGACTTTTTTGCGGTTGTTGTCACGGGCGTATTTAAACGCATACTCGATCACGCGCTTTGAACCGCTGCGGGTGACTACCGCCAAGCTTTCTGCAATGTC
Organism: Methyloglobulus sp.; assembly: GCF_040079455.1. Lineage (GTDB taxonomy): Bacteria > Pseudomonadota > Gammaproteobacteria > Methylococcales > Methylomonadaceae > Methyloglobulus. The sequence continues at coordinate 37,403 of NZ_JBEBKJ010000029.1, forward strand.
TTTTTTAGGGGTCAGGTAATGTTCAAGCCCTGAATATAAGCCTTCGGTATTTTCCCGGACGATGACAATATCGACATCATCATAACGGGTTTTTACACCTTCCCAACTCTTAGCTGGACGGACATTGGCATACAACTCATATTTTTGACGCAAGGCGACATTGATACTTCGGAAGCCTGTACCAACCACGGTCGTCAACGGACCTTTAAAAGCGACTCGCGTGTTGTCAAAAGAATCCAGGGTTGCTTCCGGCAGTGGCGTTTCGAACTTGTCAAATGCTGCCATACCCGCATAAGCTTCTTCCCATTGTATCTTAGCGCCGGAAGCGTCTATTACTTTGACGGCCTCATCCATAATTGACGGGCCAATCCCATCGCCTTTAATCAGCGTAACTTTATGCATATATGCCTCCAAAAAATATTAATCGGATAACCCTCAAAACCTTTGCCCCTTAAGGCGATTAATCCTGAGTGCTTATGTAATAACTTTTACCCGATTATATATGAATAAAATCGCCATGAAGCTCAATAATTCGCCCAGATTAGCCCACCAATAACGAACAATGTGTATCTTAGGACAAAACAGGTAGCATTTGTTATGATTGGGCTTGGTCAACGCACTGTATTTTCGATTAATAACAGGAGTTAGTATGAACCGCCCTACCCCACCCGCCAACGGCGCTAAAATCACTTCCAAGAATGGCAAGCTGGTTGTGCCAAATAACCCGATTATTCCGTATATTGAAGGGGATGGCACTGGGCCTGATATATGGCGTGCCACGGTTCGGGTTTTGGATGCTGCCGTTGCTAAGGCTTATTCCGGGCAACGTAAGATTCATTGGCTGGAGGTATACGCTGGGGGTAAGTCCTTTGAGCTATTCAATACTTGGTTGCCCGATGAAACTATCGACCTTTGCCGAGAATTTCTGGTATCCATAAAAGGCCCGTTGACCACACCCATCGGCGGCGGCATTCGCTCTTTAAATGTCGCGTTACGGCAATTGCTGGATTTATATGTCTGCTTAAGGCCAGTACGTTGGTTTAAGGGCGTACCTTCACCTGTCAAACATCCCGATCAGGTCGATATGGTGATTTTCCGCGAGAATACCGAGGACATTTACGCAGGAATCGAATTTGAAAAAGGCAGCGATGAAGCCAAGCTGTTTTTGAAGCTGCTAAAGGAAAACTTTCCTAAATCTTACGAAAAAGTCCGCTTCCCTGAAACATCCGGTATCGGCATCAAGCCTGTCTCACAAGAAGGCACGGAACGCTTGGTTCGCGCGGCGATTGATTATGCCATTATCAATAAGCGCAAAAGTGTAACGATTGTCCACAAGGGCAACATCATGAAGTTCACCGAGGGTGCGTTCCGCAACTGGGCGTATGGTTTAGCCGAGAGGGAATTTCCAGAGCAAAGCTATACCTGGCAGCAATGGGAACTTACCAAGGCTGACAAAGGCGAAGATGCCGCTAATGATGAGCAGAAACAAGCATTAGCAAGCGGTAAAATCCTGATTAAAGATGCAATTGCCGATATAACCTTACAACAAGTGCTAACCCGCCCGACCGATTTCGACGTTATCGCCACATTGAATTTGAATGGCGATTACCTATCCGACGCCCTGGCGGCGCAAGTTGGTGGTATCGGCATTGCCCCCGGCGGCAACATCAACTATCAAACCGGTACTGCCGTATTTGAAGCCACGCATGGAACTGCGCCCAAATACGCCGACTTGGATAAGGTAAATCCCGGTTCGTTAATCTTATCCGGTGAAATGATGCTGCGCTACATGGGCTGGACGGAAGCCGCCGATGCCATTATTAATTCAATGGATGCGACGATTGCAAGCAAGCAGGTCACTTACGATTTCGCCCGATTGATGGAGGGTGCAACGGAAGTTAAGTGCAGCGAGTTTGCGGATGCGATGATTAAGAATATGTAATGTGTAGCCCGTATGAAGTGCAACGGAATACGGGAACATCGAAGATACGAATTCCTGGATTCCGCAAGCTTCATCCAGGTTACTCGCTACTCGCTATGTGATAAATTTCAATTTACAATGCAAAATTTATCTAAACCATAACCAGTTTTTTTACTGAGAACAACTAATATGCAAAAGGTTAGTTTTCCGATATTGCTGCTATTACTCTTGTCTGCTTGCGATGGTATCTCAATAAATTCTAAAAGCCAAATCAAGTGGGCTTTAGTAGATAAGCAAAAAATTACTAATGCCTTGAAGGATGATTTTTTAAGTAAAAATCCATATCCAAAAGAATTGGGTGATGAAAAAGGCTTAATAGAGGATATATCTAGAGACCTTTGCACGACCTCAAGCCCCAAAATGGGTAAAATAAGCCTTTATTCAAGTTCGAGCAATAGCCTATGTCCTGGAAGAACCTAGCCCAAACCA
>NZ_JBEBKJ010000030.1:0-38826 GCF_040079455.1 Methyloglobulus sp.
CGTCGACGACGGCACCAGCGAGCCCAGCGAAACCCTGACCCTTGGCGCCAGCACCGCCCAGAACGCCAGCCCCGTCACCGGCCTCGGCACCATCACCGAGATATCAAAAGTACCCAATGAACCTGGTAACATTGGCCCGATTATTTTACTTGCTAATCCACCCCTCTTATCCCCATCATCAACAATAGGTAGCTATTCATTATTACCGTTCAGAGAGCCTAATCCGACCTGGAATGGTTACGAAACTTATAGTCCTTCGCATCTTAGTCTCTACGGTGATCTGCAAGATTATGATCTGTACCTGACTGGTTCGCTTCGTAATCAAGTAGTATTGGAGATGCAAACTTATTCTTTTAGTGTTCCCCCTAGTACCTTTCGGCATACCAATCCTAACGAACAGCTAGAATACGAGGCGGCTCAGGTTGATGGATCGCCACTGCCAAAATGGCTGCATTTCAACCCCAAACAACTCAGATTTTCAGGAGTGCCGCCTAAAGGCGCAATGAACACTGAAGTCATGGTCAAAGCCCGTGATCGTTATGGCAATGAGGCCTATGCCACCTTCAAAGTGACCGTAAATAAAGAACGTAACTATAGTCACAAAGATAGGCTTAAGTTGAAAGATAAACATCATGATCATGGTCGTGTAGCGCATCATCAAAATCAAGTGAATCAACAGGCTATGATGGTCGGTAAGTTAGCCTTTAACGAACAGCTAAATAGTGCGGGTAAATTGAGTAGACTGATGGAAAGCAGGGCGTTATTGGACAGTTTGAGTAAATTGTAGGGGTTGTTTTGATTTTTATGGTTTTGGGGGTATTTTTACTTTCTTTAGACAGGATGCCACTAAAAACTGTTTAAATACTTTTCCGACATAAGCTGAACGGCGGGGAGTCGTTATTTTTGTGAAAGCTTGTTTTGAGAACATCCTGTCCAAAAGCGGCAAAAACTTAACGCGACCGCTCATGTCTTCGTCTGCCCCAGCCGTTCCTTACGACTACGCTCAGGACAGGCTCTGCTACTCTCGCCTCATATCCGACAAAGGGTATGAGGCATCATTACGCAATGACTCGACGCAATGTCGGAATGCTGTTCATTTCCACGTAGCAAACAGCGCTTCGTAAAAACACACAGCCCTATCGCTTCTGGGGACTAAATATCCTCACTCCACTAAAACGCTACGCTTCCAAGATTTTCAGTGCCAGAATGATCTCTGCTTACTTATGCTTGCTGCTTCCGCGACGGTTTTACGAAAAATCAACAAGAAAAACCAGGATAATAATATTTATGGGGATCTCTAAAAAATCTCCTCTCCCCTGGGATAGTGTTGTAACTTATTGATATTAAATACCTCACCCCAACCTTCTCCCAGAGGTAGAAGGAGCTTTTTGAATATTTAGAGATTCCCTTATGGATAAGCCCCCAGTTTTGTACTCGCCCTTGAATTTGTCAGCAAGGTAGCTCTGAAACCGGAAAAAATGTAAGTTTGTGTTGTTCCCATTGATTTGAATCCTTGATTAAAGTTTGACTCAAAAGGGAGTAGTCATAGACAATAGCCTGTTTAGATTTGGATTATTTATTCTTTGCCTAATATGAGTGAAAGTGGTCGCTCCCAAAACAGTCTGGTTGCAGTCCGAGGGCTATCGTTTTCGCGGGGTGACAATAAAATCTTCAAAGATGTGTTCATGGACTTTGAGCGCGGGAAAATTACCGCCATCATGGGGCCTAGTGGAACTGGGAAGACAACCTTATTGAAACTGATTGGTGGGCAACTGCGTCCGTCACAAGGCACTGTTACGGTGGACGGGAGCAATGTCCATCGCTTGCGCAGATCCGAGCTGTTTGTGTTACGCAAGCGCATGGGTATGTTATTTCAAAGCGGTGCGTTGCTAACGGATATGAACGTTTATGATAACGTAGCCTTTCCATTGCGCGAACATACGCATCTTTCTGAATCAATGATTCGTACGTTAGTATTGATGAAATTGCAAGCGGTTGGCTTGCGCGGCGCAAGAAATTTGATGCCGAATGAGCTGTCCGGCGGTATGGCAAGACGCGTCGCATTAGCTAGGGCTATCGCATTAGACCCGCTGATGATTATGTATGATGAGCCGTTTACAGGTCAGGATCCCATCTCTAAAGGCGTGTTGGTGCATCTTATCAAGTCATTAAACCAAACCTTGGGCTTGACCACGATCATCGTATCTCATGATGTGCATGAAACCTCTGCGATTGCCGATTATATCTATGTGGTTTCGGATGGCAAAGTGATCGGTGAAGGCACTCCTACAGAAATAAAACAATCATCGTCAGAGTGGGTTCAGCAATTTATGGACGGTTCTGCCGATGGTCCCGTACATTTTCATTATCCTGCCAAAGACTTACAGGACGATTTGATGTCTTCTGGAAAACGCTATTAGGTTTGCTGCTTAAACATGATGGACTTTATTCAAACTTTAGGTAGGAATACCCGTAGCAGCTTTACCAAGCTGGGACGTGCGACTTTTTTCCTTTTGCATACGATCACTGGGACTACCGACATACTGCTTCGTCCACGGCTACTGCTTAACCAGCTCTATTCAGTCGGCGTATTATCTTTTTTGATTATTTCTATTTCCGGTTTGTTTGTAGGCATGGTTTTAGGCTTGCAGGGGTTTTACATACTGTCCGATTTTGGTGCCGAGGAAACCTTAGGTGTTATGGTTGCCGCCTCTTTGGTGCGCGAATTAGGCCCTGTCGTTTCCGCCTTGTTGTTCGCTGGACGCGCCGGCTCGGCCTTGACTGCTGAAATCGGCTTGATGAAAGCTACCGAACAATTGTCCGGCATGGAAATGATGGCTGTTGATCCCATCAAAAGAATCATTTCACCGCGCTTTCTGGCAGGCTTGATCTCTATGCCTTTACTGGCCGCACTATTCAGTGCCATTGGCATTATTGGCGGTCAGATTGTTGGTTCCGGCTTGCTGGGCGTTGACGAAGGAGCTTATTGGTCGCAAATGCAAGCAAAACTGGATTTTCAGGACGACATTATTAATGGTGTCATAAAGAGCCTCGTGTTTGGTTTCGTGACCAGTTGGATTGCCTTATTTGAAGGCTATGATGCTATTCCAACATCCGAAGGTGTTAGTCGTGCAACCACCCGCACCGTAGTAAATTCGGCTTTCAGTATTTTAGGTTTGGATTTTGTCTTGACCGCTCTCATGTTTGGAGATGATTAACAATGCAGCACAGCAATACTCAGGACACGCTGGTCGGGCTTTTTGTCGCGGCTGGTATTGCCGGACTATTTTTTCTCGCCTTACAGGTCAGTAATTTAAGTTCTTTTACAGAACAAGAAGGCTACACGATTACCGCCCGCTTCGAGAATTCTGGTGGCCTCAAGGTAAAATCCCCAGTTTCTGCGGCTGGCGTTAAAATCGGTCAGGTCAGCAACATCAGCTTTGATCCAAAAACTTACGAGTCTGTGGTTAAAATGCGGATAAATGCCGAATACAACAGCATTCCCGACGATACGACCGCCAGTATTTTTACCGCCGGATTGTTGGGTGAGCAATATGTCAGCCTTGAACCAGGCGGTTCAGCTGATTTCTTAAAGGAAGACGGGAAGATAGAAATTACCCAATCAGCAATCATATTGGAAAAAGCCATCGGCCAATTTTTGTTTAAGTCGGCAGAAGAAAAAAAATGAGCAAACTGACCATTGTTAAGGAGGGTGCGGGGCATTTTATCGTCGATGGCGACCTGACTTTTTCTGCTATGGACAAAAAAACCGTCAGTTCCTTTGCATTTTTAGCCGCTACCAAACAAGTTGTCATGGATTTGGGTGGTGTTGGCAATGCCGACAGCGCAGGACTCGCCTTAATGATTGAATGGATAAAATATACTCGCAGTAAAAGAGTACAATTACGCTTTAGAAATATTCCAGAACAGCTCCTGAACTTAGCTAAGTTGAGTGGCCTTGATAAGACAAGCTATTTTATTTCAGCCAAATCTGGTCAAGATGCAACAGAATAAGCCTGCGCAGACAATCACGACAATAAGACACTATGGATAAATTAATCATCACTGGCGGCAAACAACTTTGTGGCGAACTTCGTATTTCTGGAGCCAAGAATGCAGCGCTGCCAATTTTAGCCGCGACCTTGCTTTCTGAATCACCCGTCACTGTCGGAAACATACCCCATTTGCACGACATCACCACAACCATGGAGCTATTAGGGCGTATGGGCGTACAGTTGATGGTTGATGAAAAAATGAATATCGAGGTGGACAGCAGCACTATCAACAGTTATGAAGCCCCTTATGAGCTGGTCAGGACTATGCGGGCATCCATTCTGGTATTGGGGCCATTGTTGGCGCGGTTTGGTGAAGCCCATGTGTCCTTGCCCGGTGGTTGTGCTATCGGTACACGCCCTGTGGATGTCCATATCAATGGCCTGCTCAAAATGGGTGCAGATATTACCGTTGAAGGCGGTTATATTCATGCCAAAGCCAAGAGATTAAAAGGTTGCCGTTTAGTCCTTAACCTAGTTACTGTCACCGGTACAGAAAATTTAATGATGGCGGCAGTTTTAGCCGAAGGCACGACCATCATGGAAAATGCGGCGAAAGAGCCGGAAGTCACTGATCTGGCGCATTTTCTGAACAAGATGGGCGCAAAAATTACTGGCATCGGCACGGATGTTTTAGTGATTGAAGGTGTTGAAAAACTCGGTTTGGAATCAATCCATTACGATATTCTTCCTGACAGGATAGAAACGGGTACTTATCTGGTTGCGGCCGCGATCACTGGCGGTAAAGTTAAGCTTAAAAACACCCGTCCCGATATTTTGGATGCCGTGCTGGATAAGCTGATCGAAGCAGGTGCCGAAATTACCACAGGTGATGATTGGATTGCCCTCGACATGCACGGTAACAGGCCTAAAGCCGTGTCTTTACGAACGGCACCCTATCCCGCTTTTCCAACCGACATGCAAGCTCAATTCATTGCCATGAACGCAATTGCAACCGGCGTGGGTATTATTACGGAGACGATTTTTGAAAACCGTTTTATGCACGTTCAAGAACTACAACGCATGGGTGCTGATATTAAGCTGGAATCGAACACCGCTATCTGTACAGGTATCAAAAAACTGACTGCCGCACCCGTTATGGCGACAGATTTAAGGGCTTCTGCCAGTCTTGTCATCGCTGCACTCGCCGCTGAAGGCAGTACCCGTGTAGATCGTATTTATCATATTGATCGTGGCTATGACCACATTGAAGAAAAACTGTCGCAATTAGGTGCGATCATAAGACGAGTTCCGAACTAGAGCTTTGCCATGCTAACCATTGCTGTATCTAAAGGCAGGATCTACGAAGAAGCCTTACCTTTTTTGGAAGAGGCTGGTATTACGCCAATTGATGATCCCGAAAAGTCCCGCAAACTGATCCTGTCAACGACCCGGGATGATGTCCAGCTCGTCATTATCCGTGCTACCGATGTACCTACCTTTGTCGAGTACGGTGCTGCCGATATGGGCATTGCCGGAAAAGACATCCTATTGGAGCATGGTGCCGAAAGCCTTTATGAGCCGTTGGATCTGGGGATTGCTAAATGCCGATTAATGACAGCAGCCCACAAGGATGCGCCCATACCTAAGGGTCGCCTCCGTGTTGCCACCAAATACGTCAAAATCGCACAACGCTATTATGCCAATTTAGGCATACAGGCTGAGATCATTAAGCTGTACGGCTCCATGGAACTTGCGCCGCTGGTTGGTCTTGCCGATTGCATCGTCGATCTTGTCGATACTGGCAATACCCTACGAGCAAATAATCTTGAACCACGAGAATTAATAATGAACATTAGTTCCCGCCTCGTGGTCAATAAGGCCGCCATGAAAATGAAAAACCGTGCCATTGCTACCTTATTGGAACAATTCGAACTTACGTTGGCTAAAAGGTAAGCCTATGCCAGAGATTACGATTGCCGAACTTGATGCCGCATCCCCAGATTTTGCTGGGCAATTAAAAAATTTGTTGGCATGGAATGAAACGGAAAATTTTGATATTCATCGGCAAGTTCTGGACATTATTGTCGACGTACGTAGCAATGGTGACAAAGCCGTTATTACTTACACCAACCGCTTCGATAAACGCCAAATTAGCAATTCATCAGAACTGGAGCTGACCCAAGCCAGTCTCAACTCAGCATTTGTCGCAATCCCAGCAGACCAAGCGGCAGCCTTACAAACCGCAGCGGACAGGATTCGCGCTTATGCCGAACACCAAAAAATACAATCTTGGGATTATACGGAAGCTGACGGAACGGTTCTTGGGCAAAAAATTACCCCGTTAGATCGCGTAGGGCTTTATGTGCCGGGCGGCAAAGCCGCTTATCCCTCTTCCGTTTTGATGAACGCCATCCCAGCAAAAGTCGCCGGAGTCGGTGAATTGATTATGGTGGTGCCCGCCCCTAAAGGCGAAAGCAACCAATTGGTATTGGCGGCCGCCTATTTAGCAGGTGTCGATAGAATTTTTACCATCGGCGGCGCACAAGCCGTTGCCGCGCTTGCATACGGCACGGAAACCATCCCCGCCGTCGCAAAAATTGTCGGTCCCGGCAACATCTATGTGGCAACTGCCAAAAAACTGGTTTTTGGACAGGTGGGTATTGACATGATCGCCGGCCCTTCGGAAATTCTGATTATCTGTGATGGCAAGACTAACCCAGACTGGATTGCCATGGACTTGTTTTCACAAGCTGAACACGATGAAAACGCCCAGGCAATTTTAATAAGTGATGACAGCGTTTATCTTGAAGCCGTCAAGCAAAGCATCAACAACTTGCTGCCGACTATGGAACGCGCTGATATTATAAGGGCTTCGTTGACAACCCGTGGCGCACTCATCAAAGCCAAGGATTTACTACAAGCTGCAGAAATCGCCAATACCATAGCCCCAGAGCATTTAGAGCTTTCGGTAGAAAATCCAGAAGCCTTGAGCCAACACATCCGCCATGCGGGCGCTATTTTCATGGGACGTTATACGGCTGAGGCCTTGGGTGATTACTGTGCAGGGCCAAACCACGTCCTGCCCACATCCAGCACGGCCCGGTATTCTTCGCCATTGGGAGTCTACGACTTCCAAAAACGCACCAGCTTGATTAATTGTTCTAAGGCGGGTGCAAAAGAATTGGGAAAAACCGCTTCTGTACTCGCAAGGGGCGAGAGTCTAACCGCCCATGCGCGTTCTGCCGAATATAGGATTTAGGCTAAAGGCGAAAAAAATAAATGGAATACAAAATCACAAAATTCACACCTTGGGCATTTTGCCTTGAATAAATCCATTTTCCGCAAAGAAGTATTGGCAATGTCCGCTTATAAAGTTGCCGATGCGAGCGGCTTTATTAAGCTGGATGCGATGGAAAACCCTTATAACTGGCCGGAAGACATCACACAAAGCTGGCTGGAAACGCTGAAAACCTGCGAACTGAACCGTTATCCCGATCCTGAAGCAAAACAACTCACGCAAACGATTAGGGAACAAAATAACATTCCACCGACTCATGACGTGTTGCTGGGCAACGGTTCCGATGAGCTTATTCAAATTCTGTTGATGGCTTTGTCACCAACTGCCAGTGTGCTTGCGCCGCAGCCCAGTTTTGTCATGTACCAGCAAATCAGCCAGTCGCTGGGATTGAACTTTATCAATGTCCCTTTGTTGCCCGATACCTTTGGGCTGGATTTGCCGGCCATGCTGGCAGCGATTGCAACACACCAGCCTGCCATTATTTTTTTGGCTTATCCTAACAATCCTACTAGCAACCTTTTTAGTTCCCAGGCAATACGGCAGATAATTGCAGCCGCCAACGGGCTGGTGGTCTTAGATGAAGCCTACGCGCCTTTTGCGAATGCCAGCTTCATGGACGAATTGGCGCAATATGAAAACCTGTTGATTATGCGTACCGTTTCCAAATTAGGATTAGCAGGCTTAAGGCTGGGTTATTTGGTTGGTACACCGACTATCATTGAACAACTCAATAAAATCCGGTTGCCCTATAACATCAATATCTTAACCCAAGCCACTGCATACTTTGCGCTAACTCATCACGCGCTGTTTGATGAACAAACCCAAAAAATCTGTGCAGAACGCACAAACGTCTACGAACAACTCTGTAAATTGGATGGTATTACCGCTTACCCCAGTGCCGCAAATTTTATCCTGTTCAAAACAGCTAAAAATAAGGCAACTGACATCTTCACAGCCATCAAACAACAAGGCGTATTAATTAAAAACATGAGTCCTCAAGGTGGATTATTGGCTGACTGCTTACGTGTAACCATTGGTAAACCCGAAGAAAACCAAGCATTTTTGGCAGCCTTGAAAGTCAGTTTGGAAAAACTCAGTTAAGCCCCATATCCTTTCTAGTTGGCGGCAAAGGCTAACAACAGCTAACAAAAACAGTTAAAATAACCGCTTGAAGCGCCTTTACAGAATCATTTGATAACCCATGCATACATCCTACAAAACCGATGATCTGAGAATTTGCGAGATCAAAGAAGTCATTGCACCCTTTCAGGTTCATGATGAAGTGCCGCTCAGTGAAATTGCCGCACTAACGACATTAAAAGCACGGCATGACATCCATAATATCCTGAATGGCAGGGATGATCGCTTACTGGTTGTAGTGGGGCCTTGTTCAATTCATGATATTCATGCTGCTAAAGAATATGCAGGGCTACTCAAAGTAGCCAGGGATGAGTTAAAAGACGACCTATTGATTGTTATGAGGGTTTATTTTGAGAAGCCCCGTACGACAGTGGGTTGGAAAGGCCTGATTAACGATCCCGACATCGATTCCAGTTTTAACATTAATAAAGGCTTGCGCGTTGCACGGCAATTGCTGCTCGATCTCAACAACATGGGAATGCCGGCGGCGACGGAATACCTGGATTTAATCACGCCGCAGTATATTTCTGACCTGATTGCGTGGGGTGCTATTGGTGCTCGTACCACAGAAAGCCAAGGCCATCGGGAGTTGGCTTCTGGCGTATCTTGCCCAATCGGCTTTAAAAACTCCACCGACGGCACTATCAAAATCGCTATTGATGCGATAGGTGCGGCAATGAGTCCCCATCATTTCCTGTCCCTGACCAAAGCCGGACATTCGGCGATTTTTTCCACCACGGGCAATGAAGATGTACACATCATATTAAGGGGCGGTAACGGTCAACCTAATTATGATGCTGTCAACGTTGAGCAAGTGGCACAAGGGTTAGTAAAAGCCGATCTAAAACCTAACATCATGATCGATTTCAGCCATGCCAACAGCCTAAAACAATGCCATCGACAACTCATTGTCGGGGAAGATGTTGCAGGGCAAATAGCCAGCGGCGACCAGAGAATCGTGGGGGCCATGATCGAAAGCCATCTTAAGTCCGGTAAACAAGACGTGACCGATGGTCAACCGCTAACTTACGGACAAAGCATTACCGATGCTTGTCTAAGCTGGGATGATACTTTGCCACTGCTAAAAAGTCTGGCTGAGGCGGTGCAAAAACGCCGGAGTATAGTTTTATGATCATTTACGTCAATGGCGAAAGCCGTGAGCTTCCTGACAATAACCGGGTTGCCGATGTTATCGACAATATGGGGTTGACTGGCAAAAGAATTGCCGTGGAATTAAATAAGGAAATATTGCCTTTCGACCAATATCTAAACCAATTATTACATGATGGCGATCACATCGAAATTGTCCACGCCATCGGTGGCGGTCAGGGCGATACGTTTACCATTGCAGGCATCGCATATCGCTCAAGGCTATTGGTCGGCACGGGAAAGTATAAGGATATGGAAGAAACCCGGCTCGCTATTGAAGCCAGCGGGGCGCAAATCGTTACCGTGGCGATACGACGTACCAATATCGGCCAAAATCCTGGCGAGCCTAATTTGCTGGATGTGATCCCGCCGGATAAGTACACCATCCTGCCCAACACTGCCGGTTGTTATACTGCCGAAGATGCGGTCAGGACTTGCCGCCTAGCGCGTGAACTGCTCGGCGGCCACAATCTGGTCAAGCTGGAAGTGTTGGCTGACCAAAAGACCTTGTTTCCCGATGTTGCCCAAACCTATATTGCCGCTGAACTGCTGGTTAAAGACGGTTTTGATGTCATGGTTTACACCAATGATGATCCCATTGCCGCCAAACGGCTTGAAGAAATCGGTTGTGTGGCCGTTATGCCGTTGGCAGCGCCCATTGGCTCTGGCCTGGGCATCCGTAATCCTTACAATATTTTGACAATTGTTGAAAACGCTAAAGTGCCTATCCTGGTAGATGCTGGTGTTGGTACGGCTTCTGATGCGGCTATCGCAATGGAGCTAGGCTGTGCGGGTGTGTTGATGAACACCGCAATTGCCGAAGCCAAAAATCCTATTCTCATGGCTTCTGCGATGAGAAAAGGCATCGAAGCCGGACGGGAAGCCTTCCTGGCAGGACGCATGCCGCGCAAGCGCTTTGCATCGGCTTCTTCACCGATTGATGGGTTGTTTTTCTGACGAAATTCTAGTCACATAGCCGCAAATGCGGTTACGTGATATTTCAAAAGTGATTGTCAGGTAGCGCAAGCGCAACCTAACCTACTAAACTTTTGAGGAAACACAGCATTGAGTAATGGGATTGTGGGTTGCTTTCAAAACATTACCTTACATGTAAGAATTTCAAGCGTTTACGCTTTTCTATGAAAGATCTTGTCAGCTTGGTTTATTACTCTTCGTAGTTAAAGCTTTGCGGGATAACAGTTAAAGCCTATCATTGATTCCGAATTAATTACCGAAAAGCAGTTAAATAAATTTGGAGTTTTATTAGCGCTTATGTTATGGCGACTTTCCGAGGTTATTTTATAAATAGGAGAAAAAATGTTAAAAACAAGTACAAGCTTAATTCTAATTTTATTTGGTTTGATAGCTAATGCCGAAACCTATTCACCATCATATTCTGTCACTTATGCGATAAACAATTATGCCAAAGCTTATGGTTCTGGAAGCAACAGAAATCCATTTCCTAATTTGGCTGGGACTACCATTACAGGCGGAAATTGCACAAATTTTGTTAATCAATCAATTAGTGGTGGGCTTTTATCTTCAACTAATTCATACACATTAAATAACCTCCTAACTCGGGGAAAATTTCCGTCAACAGTCAATCCAAGTTGGTTCTACAAGTGCAATTCTGTATCCAATCTCTGTCAACCACCGACTTGGAGAGGTGCTCAAAATATGTTTGCTTTTTCCAGGGACAAAGCAAATGCCAAAGCATTACGGATGGCCTTTATTACAAAAACGGCACTGGTCAATAATAAACTACAACCGCTTGATCATACTAAGATCAGAAAAGGAGATATTATTTTTGCAGATTGGAGTTATGTTGTAGGAAGTAGCGTAAACTCCGTTGATCACTCAATGGTTGTTACAGGACAGTCAGCCGACCACTGGTATGATATAACGCGAACGATGAAATACAACAATATTAGATTAACTTATCAAACTACTAATAGAACAGATGTCGGGTTAGGAAGCATTTGGGTAGATGGTAAAACTGCTTTTTATGTGTATCGTCCAACTGGATATTTCAGGTAATACCATTTTAGTCGGGTTAGCGATAATAAAGGATCCTAATCCGACAACTAAAATCTAAGCAAAAAGCACGGCCTACAATTAAGCGAATCAAAATATTTTTAAAATTTAAGATCAGCCAATAGATTTGACCATCATTAAAACATCTAACTAACTGCAAAAGTATTTGCATTGTTGTAAAAACAAAGCACACCATCCATAATTTCCATATATTAAGCAACATGTCAAAAAAATCTTCTCTTGGTTTAGTTGTTACTATTTTTATAATTTCCATTTTTTATATCGGTATTCAGAAAAATCCTGAATTTTTACATGCTGTTAATCGAAACATCTCACTAAATACGGCTAACACGACAAAAAATGGTATTAACCTGCAAGACTCTCCTAGAAACTCCAAAATTATCCAAAAAAATCAGCCCATTCAAACAACTAAAAAAAATATGGATTGGGAACTTGAAATTAGAAAATGGATCGATAGCTTCCCTTATTCTCAAGAAGATACGCATTCAATCATCAGTGCCAATCCTCCAGAAGTGGCGCAGGCATTATCCTTATTAGACCAAAGGATTAAAGACCATATTATTAACAATAACGACCTATTGCATGAAGATAAAAGCCGGATATTGTGGGGCATTTACACCAAAACAAATTGGCTTGGCAGTGATAATGCTTTGCAAGCCATCGTCCAAGACCACTTGACCGGCTTAATACCGTATGAGCTATCGCAAGAAATTTCGCAGCATTATCAATCACTGTTAACCGAAGGGGACACAACGATTAACACTCGCCATGACATGCTAGAAATCGTCGATAATATTTTGAACAATGCTATGACATCACCAGAGCTACAACAGAAGCTTATTACAGAAATCCCTGTTTTAAAAGAAATTTTAATGCAGCAAATTAGAAACACGGAAGGATCAATCGAAGAAATTAAAGGTTTAACCGGATTCTCGATGGATTTATATACTCGTTATGCTAACAAGAATGAAATTGATGCCCTAGTACCAAATATACAAAGCGCGATTAATAGCAACCCTGAGTACAGTTCAGCATTTTACGATATGGCATTTAGAAATATGTTGTCACAATCCGGAAAAGCGAGTTCGGCGCTACCTTTATTACTGTCCACCGCCGCATCATCAGACACTAGCAATGAGTTAAATGCCTCGCTTTCTTACCTTTTGAAGGAAGATAATAATATTATGCTCTCAGAGGTTGACAGCACGGTTAAATCAATACTGCTTTCTTATTTTCTGTCTCAAGAAAGTAATGTCAAAGGAAGTAATATTGAATTAGATTGGAAAACAGCTACAGGCAGGTTGAACGGAAATATTCGTTAAATATCTCCATAAGCATTAAAATGCACACTAGCTATGTAACACGTTGTCTTTTGAGCTAAGCTGTCCGCCTTTTATATGTAATTATGGCTCAACAATCCCCCATCCGAAAAATCCGCAGCTTCATCCTTCGCCAAGGCCGTTTAACCCAAGGTCAGCAATTTGCATTGGAAAATTATTGGGACAAGTACTGCCTCAATCCAACTGAAGCACTGGATAAAGACAAGATTTTTGGTCGTATTGCGCCTTTGTATGTGGAAATCGGTTTTGGGAATGGCGAATGTCTGGCTAAGTTGGCCGCCGCAAATCCCGATAAGGACTATATCGGTATTGAGGTACACCGCCCCGGCGTTGGCCATCTAATCATGCAGTTAGAGCAGCAAGGCCTGCAAAACGTCAGAATCTATTGCCATGATGCCGTAGAAATTTTGACTAACAACCTGGCTGACAGCAGCTTATCCGCAGTCCATTTGTTTTTCCCCGATCCTTGGCACAAAAGAAAGCACCATAAACGACGTATCGTTCAAGCCAGCTTTTTAAACTTATTGGCAAGTAAGTTGCAATCCGGCGGCTATTTTCACGCCGGGACCGATTGGGAGAACTACGCTGAATCCATGCTGGAAGTATTGTCGGCAGATAACAGATTTTCAAATACTAGTCCTACTAACAACTATTGCGAAAGACCCGCACACCGGCCTTTAACAAAATTTGAGCAGCGTGGTTTACGTTTGGGGCACGGTGTTTGGGATTTAGTCTTCAAAAGAAATTGAAGTGTAATTGTGTGGTCTGAAAAGTACGTTTGGCAGAGCAGAGACGGCGTTTGCAACGGTTTACCTAACGTTACTGGGCTTCACTGATATTGAACTATTCGAGTTAGTTTAGGGATGATAATAAATCGTTGCTGTTTACTAACAAAGAAATGCCCCCTCCAGTAAATAGGAGAGGGCTGAGGTGAGAGGGAGACTAAAAAACTATTTCTGCATTTCTTTTCTGAACATGGTGTCCAGATTTTGGTTGGTTTGTTGTGAATATTGCTCAGTTTGGTCTTGAACCGGCGAAATGGCAGCAACTGGACGCGGCGCTGGTGCTACATAAGGTTCTATTTTTGGATTATCAACCAGCCGGAATACCTGGCCATAAGTATTTTTCTTGTCAAAATCATCCCAAACATATCGAGGTTGGATGATAGGTTTGGTTGGCAGCGGTGCAGTCACTAGGTCAGTTACACCGGTCATGATCCGCCCCGTGGCATTTAAAGCACCGCTGATTACGCCGCCAATTACGCCGTAAACGATGTTGTCGTCAGGATTTTCGCCAAAACTATTGCTATAGCTGTTGCTGTAATTGTAGTTCACCTGATTGATGATGTTTTTCGGCAATTCAAGCGGCCCAGTAAATATATTAGCTACGCCATTTAACGCTTTATCGCCGACTTGACTACGATAACGGGCATTTTCCCTCTGTTTTATTTGCTGACGCTGTTGGCGTTCTAGCAAGCGTTCGTTTTGTAACTGTTGCTGGTAATAATCAGCCGCCGCAAATGCGGGGATTTGCGCCAGTAACAAGGTCAAGAACAGCGTGACTATCGTGATTTGTCTGAATGGGGTCATGTTGAATCCTGCTAGATCAGTTAATTTTAAGGATTAGTATAGCAGAGCTTTTATTATTTACTTTTTCAAAGCCTTGGCAAACGCATTCGCCATTGATCCTTGGGGCTGCGCTGCTTGCTGCTTAGGCTTATGGACAGCTTTTTGCGTGGTTTGTTCAGGTTTTGGTTTATGTTCATCAGGCGAAATTTCTGATTTCATCGACAGGGAAATACGTTTCCGTGCAATATCAATCTCCAACACCCGCACGTTGACAAAATCGCCAGTTTTAACGGCATCTCTGGGATCTTTGATGTAGGTATCTGAAAGATGTGAAATATGTACTAAGCCGTCCTGATGCACACCAATATCCACAAATGCGCCGAAATTAGCGACATTTGTCACCACGCCATTCAGTCTCATTCCGGGTTCTAGGTCAGATATTTTTTCTACGCCGGATTTGAATTCGACACTTTTGAATTCTGGTCTTGGGTCACGTCCTGGTTTTTCCAGTTCCTTCAAAATATCGGTGACTGTCGGTAAGCCAAAGTTTTCGTTGGTGTATTTGGCAGGATCAAGATTACGCAGTATTTGACCTTGCCCGATTAGGTCACGGATGGATTTTCCGGTATCTTTGATAATGGCTTCGACAACTGGATACGCCTCTGGATGCACTGATGAAGCATCCAAGGGATTAGCGCCATTCGTAATACGTAAAAAACCAGCGGCCTGTTCGTAAGCTTTATCACCTAAACGCGGCACTTTTTTGAGTTGTTTGCGGTCAGAAAATGCACCATTTTCATTTCGGAAAACGACGATATTCTCGCTCAGGGTAGGCGATAAGCCAGATACTTGCTTAAGCAAAGCCACAGAAGCCGTATTGACATCCACACCGACCGCATTCACGCAGTCTTCCACGACATTATCCAGGCCACGAGCCAACTGGGCTTGGTTGACATCGTGCTGATACTGTCCAACCCCAATGGCTTTTGGGTCGATTTTAACCAATTCTGCTAACGGGTCTTGTAAACGTCTGGCAATGGATACCGCGCCACGTATTGAGACATCCATATCGGGAAATTCTTTTGCCGCCAGTTCTGATGCCGAATAGACCGAAGCGCCGGCTTCTGATACGGTGATTTTCCTAAAGTTAAGGTCTTTGTGTTGCTTCATCACGTCAGCAACCAGTTGATCGGTTTCCCTGGATGCCGTACCGTTACCAATGCTGATCAGATCAACTTTGTGCTGCTGAATCAGCTTAGCTAAGGTGGCAATTGACTGATCCCATTGGTTTTTGGGTTGATGAGGATAAATAGTTTCGGTAGCCAATACTTTTCCGGTCGCATCGACAATGGCGGCTTTAACTCCGGTGCGAATGCCGGGATCTAGCCCCATCGTCGCTTTTGCACCAGCAGGAGCGGCTAACAGTAAGTCCTTTAGGTTACTGGAAAATACCTTGATCGCTTCCAGTTCGGCGGCTTCGCGCAAACGCAGCTTTAAGTCCAGGTCTATCCGCGTGAACAACTTGATTTTCCAGGCATAACGCGCTGTTTCAGCCAGCCAAGTATCGGCGGGTATACGGTTATCGGTAACCATCAAACGGCTTGCAACAAGCTGGGTGCAATAATCGTGGCCAATTTGTTCGTCCTGTTCTGGCAGCAGGTTGAGCGACAAGATGCTCTCATTACGACCACGAAATAACGCCAAGGCGCGGTGCGAAGGAATTTTGTTGATGGCTTCTTGGTAATCGAAATAATCGGTAAATTTAATGCCTTCCTGCTCTTTCCCTTTAACAACAGTGGCATGGATTACGCCTTTCTGCCAGATGTGTTCCCTAAGATTAGCCAACAGTTCTGCATCCTCAGATAGTCGTTCCATAATGATTTGGCGTGCGCCTTCTAACGCGGCTGCGGCATCCGCAACGCCCAGTTCAGCATTAATGTAAGTAATGGCTTGTTGCTCTGGGATAACCGTCCGGTCGTCCAAAATAGCATCAGCTAATGGCTCTAGCCCAGCTTCCCGTGCAATTTGGGCTTTGGTGCGCCGTTTGGGTTTGTAAGGTAAATACAGGTCTTCCAACAAGGTTTTGGTATCAGCAGCTAGAATGGCAGCTTCCAATTCTGGCGTGAGTTTGTCTTGAGAGAGAATGCTGGCAAGAATGGAGTCGCGGCGGTCATTGAGTTCGCGCAGGTAGCCCAACCTTTCTTCCAGGTTACGCAGTTGCGTGTCGTCTAAGCCACCCGTAACTTCTTTTCGGTAACGGGCAATAAACGGTACGGTAGAGCCTTCATCCAGCAACTGAACGGCAGCTTGCACTTGTTTGGCGTTGACCGATAATTCTTCGGCGAGTCGTTGTATTACATCCATTTCTTTAATCAAAAAAGTTGGCAAGTGAGCATTGTAGCAATATGTAATGAGATAAAAAGGCTTTTCGTGTAAGCTTTCTTTAACTTGTTGCCTTGTCTTGACTTGGTCAGATGACATGTAACATTGCTGTATTTGTAAAATACCATAGGACGATATGAAAGCAAGAGATAGGCGGCACGGATTAGTCGTAGTCAATACGGGCGAAGGTAAAGGTAAGTCGTCCAGCGCATTGGGTATGGTATTTCGGGCGGCGGGCTGGGGGATGAAAGTCTGCGTCATCCAGTACATAAAAGGTCAATGGCAAACGGGAGAACAAAAAGCCGCCACGCATTTCGACAATATCGAATGGCATGCTTTGGGTGACGGTTTTACCTGGGACACCAAAAATCCAGAACAAGACATTAAAACTAGCCGCGAAATCTGGGAATTCAGCAAACAGAAAATACTATCAGAAGAATTTGATGTAGTCTTGCTGGATGAGATCAATTATTGCTGTGGCTATAACTGGATTAGCGGTGAAGAAATCGCCGATTTTATTCTCAATCATAAACCACGATGGTTGCATTTAATTGTGACGGGGCGTAACGCCGCACCAGAGGTCATTGCAGTTGCCGATACCGTGACGGAGATGACCAAAATTAAACATGCTTATGAGCAAGGAATTAAGGCAGAACAAGGTATTGAATTTTGATCTTTTAAAGGCTAATAGCTACCTAATTTTCGCTCCGATTTGGCTTAGCAAAATTTTTTTTGCAGAACCTTGACTTAAATCAACGACTTTAAGCAATCTATGCCGTAACATAACCGCTGATGCCTAGTAATTCGCATAGAATCAGCCAGTGCCATCAAGCATTCCAACACTTAACATTAGAGGTGAACCATGTCAGAAGATAACGAACCGAAAGAAAAAATGTCGGAATCCGCTAAATTAGCGATAGCTGTCGTAGGTGCAATCCTGGTGGGATTTGCCTTAGTTGGTCTTAATAATCAGCAATCGACCGAACAAAAAGAATCTTCAGCAATGGTCAGAAATTATTTTAACTTGCAAACAATGGCGACTGAGGCTTGCCCCAAAGCCATCAAGGATGCAACGGGGGAACAGGTTTATTTCCCATCTGAAACAGACAGCGATAAAGATAGCTATATCACCCTGAAGTGGGTGGGTGAAAAGAAAGGCGGTTTTAAAAAAGCCTCTTGCACCATAAAATCGGTTATGGGCGGTATTTCCGAGTTAATTATTGACGATAAAGCCGTTATTCAGAGAAAATCTAAGTAATTTCAGTAACTGATTTTCGTAAATAGCAGATAATCACCAAGGTTATCGCAAAGCCTTTAGGTGTCTATGCCACCCATTTTAGGTGTGTGGTTCATTTTGAAATACAGACGGCGATTGGTTCAAATATTGACTTGCAAACAAACACAGATACAACTCTAAGGGAGATACTGAAATAAATCAGTGTCTCCCGAGACAGCGAATGGTATTAACACGGAAAAGCTAAGTGAGTTCAAACCGAACTTTCCTAAGCAGCGGATAAAGTTAGCCAACGCTTTGCCAGTCAGTATCACAGACATTTATATAAATTATTTTTATGACAAAACCATTATTGACAGGAGTTTTAAAAACTTGGAAAGAGGATCGGGGCTTTGGTTTTATCACCCCTGATAACGCCGGCAGGGATGTGTTTATACACATTTCCGCGCTCGGCGAGACAGATCGCCGCCCTGTTCCTGGCGACATTATTCATTATCAAGTCGCCAGAGATAAACAAGGCAAATTTAGGGCTATTAATGCCAGTATAGCAGGTGTTAACACGCAGCATTCCAATGCAAACCGGCCAAATAAAGCAAAGCCCAGGTTGATATGGGCTATAGCGGCTGCACTGGGTTTGTTGGTCATAGCTGCGGCAGCGGTATATATGTATTTTCGATCACGTGGGCTGGTTTAAAGCATCCAAAGTTTGGATAATCGCCAGTTTTTTGTAAAGCCAAACACGCATTCATGGGCAAAATAGGCAAGGGTCACCGTCCATGACGGATTCACAAAAATGGCTAGTTCTGGCATTGATCGCATTTGGCGGTTGGCTCGTTTATCTATTGTCGCCCGTGTTAATGCCGTTTGTGTTTTCCGCAATCCTTGCTTATTTGGGCGATCCACTTACCGATAGGCTTGAAGCCCATCGCTTATCCAGAACCCAATCTGTGCTTGTCGTATTCTCAGTCATGTCACTCGTTCTGGTACTGGTGTTATTTCTGCTGATACCACAACTGGAAGTCCAGATTGCAAATTTTTTGGGTAGCTTACCTGCTTATGCCGAAAAAATTAATGGTGCATTATTACCTTGGTTAGAACATCGTTTCGGTATCACGCTAAAACCAGTAGATACTAGCGAACTCATCAATATTGTTAAAAGCCATTGGCAAAAAGCAGGAGGTATTGCCGTTACCACGATGAGTTCGCTTTCCCGCTCTGGCGGTGTAATCGTTGGCTTTTTGATGAACCTGGTGCTAATCCCCGTCGTAACCTTCTATTTACTGCGGGACTGGGACATCCTAGTTGCCAAAATTTATGGCCTATTGCCCAGAAGGATTACGGCCACCACGGCCAAACTTGCAGGGGAAGTCGACACTGTTTTATCCGCCTTCCTTCGTGGGCAATTCTACGTCATGCTCGCTTTGGGATGTATTTACAGCGTTGGACTTTGGATTGTAGGGTTGGATTTAGCGCTGCTAATCGGAATGCTCGCAGGATTAGTCAGCTTTGTCCCTTACCTTGGTGCTATTGTTGGCATCGTGGTTGCCTGTACTGCCGCGTTGGTGCAATTTCACGAATTAACCCAGTTGATTCCTGTCGCCGTAGTTTTTTTGATAGGCCAGTCTTTAGAAGGTACGGTATTAACGCCAAAACTGGTAGGCGACAAAATCGGCTTGCATCCCGTTGCCGTGATTTTCTCGGTAATGGCGGGCGGCCAGCTATTTGGATTTTTGGGGATTTTACTTGCCTTACCTATTGCGTCTATCATCATGGTGTTTCTACGCCATGTGCATGATATTTATAGGGATAGTGAGTTTTATGCGAAGGGGTGATTTATAAATAGCCTCGATTCTGCAAGCTTCATCGAGGCTATACGCTTTAATATGAGCATGTTGAGGAAACTCTGAACAAGTTAATTCTGCTTATGGTTCGACAGACTCACCGCGAGTGGAATTAACGAGTTACCGTTTGTCCTTATATCTTGATTCGGCACTTTAAAAAGCCAGAATCCCCGACTGATCATCGGGAGGGTAGCGGAGAAGTCGTGTTCGTCCTTATCCTTAGGTATTAACGAGGTGCAATGATGATGGAAAATTTTTGGCATTGAATAATGGTAAATATTCTTCCCACGTCCGGCGTGGGAACGATACAGCTATAAGCAATTCGGCGGCTTAGGCAAACCTGCCAGTTTGCAAGCGTATTTAAGGGGGGCATCAGGAAATAAACGGTGTAGATACCGGCTATTACCTTTGTCACCACCCAAGGTAAGTGCTATCGCCTTGATAAACACGCGGGTATTGGGCAAGTGTTTGTATTGGTCATAATACGACCGTATGAATAAGATAATTTCCCAGTGTTGGTCGGTAAGGGTTATGTTTTCCTGTCGGGCAAGATGCATTGCAACGACTTCGTTCCAATCTAACCTGTTTGCCAGAAACCCCTGATCGGTAGTTTCCAAAGACAGTTCGCCAACCATCAACACCATGACATAATCAACGGATTCTCAACGGTGAGGTTAACCAGTCCTGCATAGTCTATGACCTCTAAGCCTGATACCAGCTCAGAAGTGAGAATACCTCTTACCTCAATATCCTCGGACAACACGCACAGACGATTCATGTTGAGCTGATTGTTTAGCAAATTGGCAAACTTACCTTTTTGCAACAACCCAAGCACAGCGTTCTCAAGAAACACAGCAACATCGCCAGAACCCATTCTATCCAGCACAGCAATATCAATAGGTGATTGAAAAATAAGATGCAGCATCAATTGCTGTCGGTAAGTTTAAGCCCGACAATTCCGGCTATGACCAGGAAAATAGAAAATAATCGGTAAATCTCAGCAGATTCTTTAAACAACACGATACCGAGTATCGCAACACCTACCGCGCCCATGCCCGTCCAAACCGCGTAAGCAGTACCCACTGGCAGAAATTTAATCGCAGTCATCAGCAAAAACAAGCTCACACCCCCCGACGCAAGCGTAATTAAACTAGGGATCAAGCGGGTAAATCCCTGGTTATATTTAAGGCTCAACGCAAAAACAATTTCCACCAAACCCGCAGAAAATAATAGCAACCACGCCAACAGACACCTCTAATTCATTCTTTTTAAGAAGCGCCAGTTTACTATCAAACCAGACGAGGAACACGGCAAACCTCAATTGTTGGGTACAATTAATCACTTCATACCCTTATAATCTTTCATAACTGATTTTATTCCTCACACCATGATCGAAAAAATGAAGCGCTTTTTTGCGACACATATCTCTTTGACACAATCGGAGGGGGATATTGAAGATAAATTAAAGGTCGCCAGTGCCGCGCTGCTTTACTGGGTGTGGGAAACTGCGCATCGAGTATGCCAACCTTATGGAATCTTTGAATAAGGGAATCTCAAATAACCCTGATCCCAACCTTCTCCCGAAAGGAGAAGGAGTTTTTTGAACTAACTGGAGGTTAATCCGATCATGGTTCAATCGACCCAAAGAATTGCCCGTGGTGCAAATTCACCACGAATGGGGTCAATCATGCCACAAATGGAATCAACCAAACCGTTCGTCCTGAGCTTGTCGAGGGACTTATTCATAGATCCCTCAACTGCTCATGATTTTTTACAGGCCTGAAGGTTGTTTTAGCCAGCCTTATTCTTGGCTTCGATATGAACATTCTGCTGCGGAAAAGGTATTTGAATGTTATTTTCACGCAGTGTCTTTTCGAGATTGACAAGTAATTTGTGGGTGACTTGCAAACGGTGCGCCAGTTCGCTGACAAAAACACGGATAGAAAACTCCATTGCACTCTCTCCAAAACCCGTAAACACCACACCCGGTGCCGGCTCTTCCAACACCAACGGTGTCGCCCGCACCGCTTCAATCATAACCTTATGCGCGAGTTCTACATCCGAACCGTAGGCAATCCTAATAGGAATAACAATTCGAGTGGTCGAATCACTCAAAGTCCAGTTGACTAACTGACTGGTGATAAAGGTTTTATTGGGTACAATCAGTTCCTTTTGATCTGGGTCGATAAGCGTGGTCGCACGCATTTGGATACGGCTCACCTTGCCCGTTACATTGCTGATGGTGACTGTGTCGCCGACTCGGATGGGTCGCTCAAATAACAAAATAATGCCGGATACTAAATTGGCAAAAATTTCCTGCAAACCAAAACCCAACCCCACACTAAGTGCCGCAACCAACCATTGAACCTGCGACCAGCTACCGCCCAATTCGTTAGCGATACAAATAAAACCGATAGCAATAATAAGGTATTTGGCTAATTGATTCACGGCATAACGACCACCCGCTGCTATGGAAAAACGGCTGAATACCAATAATTCCATCAGTCCGGGAAAATTTCGTACCGACATCGCCACAATAAACACGTACAACCCAGCCATCAACAAATTGGTCAAAGTAACAGGCTGGTAGCTTTCCTGGTTATCAACGGTAACCAGATGCTGCCATAGCTCGATGCGATCCAAAAATGAAAAAGCCGGCAGAATATTGCTCCAAATCATCCAGAATCCAACGATTAGGCTAAAACCGATGAACATAATCAATAGCTTGATTGTTTGAGCATTAATGGTTGGTATATCAATCAATTGCTCATCAATTGGTAGCACCGGATCATCGTCACCAACTCCCTCCGATGAGGGAACTTGTTTTTCATTCAGTGCTGCCGTCTTACGCTTTTGTCTGGCATTTTTTAGCGCCAATTGTCGATTAACAAACGTTAACCAACGGATAACCAGCTCATAAATAATGGTGATGATAAAAATAAGCCGCAGCGTGATAATCAGTTTTTGATGTAACTCCAAGGCACTCAGGTAATAACCTTCTACCGCAAATCCGACAACGACTAGGGGAGTTAAAATAGCCAGCGGATACCATATATAACGTAGCTTGGTAAACCAGTCATTAGGGTGGTTTTTGATGTAATCCTGCAATAATCCAGTGGTTGGATTTAACAATCTAGCAAGAAACACAGAGAGTGCAACCATAATAACGATCAGCGCCAAACGACCCAGATTATCGCTATGGCTTGACAATGCCGATGCACCCGTACTATTGATGATAAAAACACCAGGTACTATCACAAAACGTAGCCATGCAGCTTGCCTGTGCAACAGGTTTGCAGCATTTTTTTGCCATTGAAAATGTTTGATTGCTATACCATTAGCGGCAAACAAGCGATAAAAAAATTGCAGCCCAAACAATGGAATGGCAGTGCTTTGCAAACCCACACCGACTGCTTTACTAAAATCCGCGCCATGCGAATTACCACTGAGAAACCAACCCAAAAAATAAACAAATATCGGTAAAGGTAACACCAGAATTAACGTATAACCGATTGCTTTTACTGTGTAATAAAAATTATCGGTGTAAATTTTTTCTATTTTTCCCGCTATGGTTATCAATTGCCGCTTTGCCCAATTCCTGACCATTGGCAATACGAATGAAGCCAGTATGGCAATAACGGTAAGGAACAGGTTTTTCCAGGCAATCATTGTGGTGTCTTTAATCAACGCTACCCAGTTTAGTGGCGATAACAACCATCTGATTGAATCGTACAGTCCGCGCAAATAATCTGAATTGATAGGTGCTGAACTTGGCACCCATAGCAAACGCTCATCCAGGTAACTCGCAAATTTATTGGCCTGGGTTAACATCTGTTGCTTAGCGAAATCAAAATCACCCAGCGTACGTAAATAGGTGGTGTAAGCAACCGATAGTTTGTTTAATAACTCTTTCTGGTTATTTAACAACACCCTTAGCTCTGCTTGTATCATCATGCGATCATCGGTGGGCAAAGCCTTATCAACGTCTTGATCCATCAAATCTTTTAAATGGCTATCCATTTCTGAAAACAGCTTGATTTTGTCGTCTATCTTGAATTGTTCAAGGCTGGTTAAAGCCGTTTCGTTCTGAATGGTCTCAGATTCCAGGATTAGCTTGTCTTGGCTGGCTAAATTACGCCGCTGCTCGCGCAGTATTTTCCCCAAAACAGGGCTTAATCCCGCCAAGCTGATTTTTTTTTCCGCACTTTTGAAATCAGCCTCGATTCCGCTTGCAGTAGCATCTACTTTGTCTTTAAGTTCGTTGTAGGTTTCAATCTTGGCGGTAATTGTCTGCAAATCGCGACTGTACTGAATATTCTCGCGGGTAGCCTGTTGAATAAGGCTGTGCTTACCGGAAACCGTTTTCTCTGCCTGGGTCAGTACATTCTGGATATGGATTGCTTCCTGCTGCCTACGCTCGTTTACCAAATTTTCAATGCCGACAATGACAGGACTCAGCAGGTCTTTCTGGATAGCCAACAATTGCAGTTCAGATTTGAGCAATTCAACCCGAACAAGATTACTGTTCGCTTCGACCGCCAGCATTTTTAGTTTAGCGCTAAGTGAAGTAACCAACGTATTTAGCTGTATTTGCCGAGCTTCGGTTTCCAGCTTTGATGTGGTAGCCAATGGTGGAATTTCCAATTTCTTCTGCACCGCCTCAAGCTCTTGTTTGGCAGCTATCGTTTCTGGGCGAATCAACTGGGGGCGTTCATTTTGCAAAACCAGCTCTTTTTCGAATTTATTTATTTGTTCATCCAAAGTGCCAATCTTTTCCTTTTCGAAAATCAACCGTTGTTCCAGCTCCTCGCCTGAAATCTTTGCGAAGTCTTCAATTTTTTTCTTAGTGAGTTTTTGCTGACCTTGTTCAATTTCCCGCTGCAGTTTTTTTATTTTCTCTGGTGCTTGCTTGATTGCTGACTCAAAACCAGTCGTTTGGGCAACAACCGATTCAATATTCGCCAAATTTTCTTGAGCAGATTGGTAAAGTGCTATCAGTTGAGCCTTAGTAACTTCATCAATGCCTTGCTGGGTATTGACGGCTTCAATTTTAGTTTTGAGCTGGTTTGGGGTGATTTCAGAACCTGTATTTTCTGAGACTCTGCTTGCCGTAACCTTTTCGGCCTGTACGTTGCCCACTACCGCCGCCAACATCGACAAGAAGATGAGTTTAGCCATACTCAGCCGTTTATTACTCATTGAAAAAACTGAAACTTTAACAAACGTCATAGGTTTTAATTGTCTTTGTGGTTATTACCATTGGTGTAATTATCCAGAATGATAGCCCATGCTTCATCAGCAGATTCGGCGTACTGAACGAGTTCGCGGTCGCACTGCGAAATAGCACCTTCCTCAACCAGGGCATCAAAATTGATTATTCGATCCCAATAGTTCCGCCCAAACAAAATAACGGGAACTCGACGTACCTTCCGGGTTTGGATCAAGGTGAGGGTTTCAAAAAGCTCATCCAACGTGCCAAAGCCACCAGGAAATGCAACCAGGGCGATTGCCCGCATCAAAAAGTGCATTTTACGGATGGCAAAATAATGAAACTGGAAACAAAGTTCGGGGGTGATATAAGGATTGGGCTTCTGCTCGCCGGGCAATACAATGTTCAATCCTATACTTTTACCATCGACATCTGCCGCGCCCCGGTTCGCAGCTTCCATAATTCCTGGCCCACCACCAGTCACTACTACGACCAACTGCTCCAGCTTTCTTGCCTCCATGGTAATTAACTTACCTAAACGGCGAGCCTCCTCATAGTAATGGCTTTTTTTTAAGATCCGTTGCGCTTCAACTACTTTTTGCCTTAATTCTTCATCCCCGGGCTGCTTTTTAACTGCTTGTTCTGCATTGGATAACGCTTGTTCTGCATATTGTTGATCGGGAATGCGTGCACTACCAAAAATAACAACTGTGGCTTTGATATTGTGTTCTGCCTGGGTTAACTCCGGCTTAAGCAATTCAAGTTGTAAGCGCACTGGCCGCAACTCATCACGCATCATGAAATCAGCATCATCGTAAGCCAGTCGGTAAGAAGGCGATCTGCTCTGCTCAGTCCCATAATCGTAAGAGACATTCGTTGCATCCTGTTTAGCCGAAGGGAAAGGGCTGTCGCACGGTATTTTGGGTTTTTGAGCCATAAGTATTTCCGTTTATGTGTATCTGCAATGAGCTAAAGGGGATCTCTAAAAATTCAAAAAGCTCCTTCTCCCTCTGGGAGAAGGTTGGGATGAGGGATTTAAAATCAAGCAATTACAACCCTCACCCTAGCCCTCTCCCTGAGGGAGAGGGGATTATTAGAGATCCCCTAAAGAAAGTATTGCTACATACCATCAACAACCCTTTAGCATCGGTATTGTCCGCCCAAGATTGAATTTTGTGTGCTATGGCGAGCAGTTAAGTATAATTGCCATAAATTTTGTGGCGTTTCCGCTCTCATCTAATTATTGACCCATTATTTTCTCAAGGAAGTAATCCTTTGACCCAGCAGACAAAACTTTTCGCTTCTAAGTGGTGCTTGATATTTTTTTTGGCAATCTTCCCTTTGCAAGCACTGTTTGCCGAAGATTCGGCATTCCTGGAGCCTAGTGTTAGCAAAGAAATCAACGCTATTATTACGGCAAGACAAAACCCTTATCTAAAGCAGGCTGATTTTTCAAATCGAACCGAAGATCTTGATGCACTCTATAAACAAGCGAATTATCAACCACTTTGGTTAGGCAACGCCCATTCAGCAAAAAATACCGCTGATGCCCTTGATCTTATGGCAAATGCAGCAACCCAGGGATTAATTCAAGAAAATTATGATACAGAAACGCTGCGAAAAAAATATAGTCTTGCCTTAACGCTCGCACCAACAGCCTATAGAGACCTTGCTCTCTATGACACTGCACTCAGTATAGCGGTATTACGTTTTTTGCACGACTTGCATTATGGCCGAGTAAATCCCCAAGGGATAAACTTCAATTTACTATTGCGCGAGAAAAAACTGACCGATCTTCCGGCATTGATTAGAGACAGCTTGGCACTAAAGACCGTTCCCCAGCTACCGCTCCTGGTAGAACCAAAGTTACAACAATACCAAAAACTGAAGTTTGCATTAGCCACTTACCGCAATATTGCTGCAAAATTGCCAGCATTCAATTTTATTGTTAAAGGTAAACTACGGCCTGGCGAACACCACCCTCAATTGGCTGAATTGTCACAATATTTAGCCAGCGTGGGAGATTTACCCGAAGATAGCTCGATCAATACGACTGAAAAAAGCCCGAAATATACTGCAAATATTGTAGCAGGGGTAAAAAAGTTCCAACTCCGCCACGGTCAACTTGCGGATGGCACAATAGGGCCAAGCACTGCCGCTGCAATCAACGAGCCTTTAGCCCAGCGCGTAAAACAGATTGAGCTGGCTATGGAAAGGCTACGCTGGCTTCCTGAGCTTAGTGTAGGCCGTTCAATCATTGTCAATATTCCTGCATTCCAGTTATGGGCGATTGATGACATCGGCAATGCCGTAGCAAACATCACCAATATGCGCGTCGTGGTGGGCAAGGCGCTAAAAAACCAAACGCCTGTATTGATGGCGCAAATGAGTTTTATCGAATTTATGCCTTATTGGAATGTTCCTAAAACAATCTTAAAGGATGAAATTTTACCTAAATTGATTCGAAATCCAGGGTATTTGTCTTCCCAAAACATGGAAGTGGTTTCCAGTTTTGGAAATTCAGCTAAGCCTGTTTCACTAAACAGTGATGCAATAGAAAAGCTGAAGAGAGGCGTTTACCGAGTAAGACAACGCCCCGGCAACCGCAATAGTTTGGGTAAAGTAAAGTTTATTTTTCCTAACAAAGATGATGTGTACTTACATGACACACCGGCTAACTCCTTGTTTAGCAAATCCCGCAGAGATTTTAGCCACGGTTGTGTGCGCATTGAAAATCCTAAAGTATTAGCCGAATTCGCCTTAAAAAACCAGGGCAACTGGAATGCCGATACTATAAAGAAAGCTATGCGTACGCAAGCTATGCAGCATGTCGTTTTAAAAGCCCCTATACCTGTATTGTTCTTTTACACAACCTCATTTGTTGATCAAAACAACAATCTTGCGTTTTATCAGGATATTTATGGACACGATGCGGTTCTTCTGGAGGCTCTTAAAAAATCTGACGACTTGTCCGACCAGTCGATTTTTGTAAGTACCGGCGTAGAACCGATTACCCCCAATACAATGCCCTAATGATTTAACAAAGATTGCCATTTGTCGCGTATTGCTTGTGACTACGGCTCGTTTCTCTTAGAATCACCTTCTGAGTCGTATTTACAACAAACTTAATCTTGAATTAGGTTAACATTCCCTCCATTAAACACTTTCCCCTGGGAGGGCTGGGGTGAATGCTTGATTCTAAATCCCTCATCCCAACCTTCTTCCGGAGGGGGCAAGGAGCGTTGGAATTTTTCGAGGTCACCACACAAGAAAAGCTCAAAAAACTATTTTCACTTAACTAACATTGATAAAGCAAACCCATGGTGAGCACTCCCCAATCTTTCGGAGTTATACGTCCGCACAGCAATAAGCTCGCCATATTGGCTAGATTATTGGACGTAGTGGTTATCGGCTTGACTTTATGGTCTATTTTCGATCTTGTAGCAGTGGCGTGGGACAACAAACACACTTGGTGGTTGCTGATTTCTATCGTTGGCTTTGGTGTATTTGCCTCATTTAACGAGCTGTACCGAGGCAGCCGAGCCATGTCTACATTCACCGAGATCAGGCTTATTGCAGTTTCCTGGGGCTGCGTATTGCTTGTAATGATCTGCGTAGATCAGGCTTATCCCTTGATAGACCCTATTTACAAGCAATATTTCTGGCTTTGGGGTCTAGCCGTACCCATTGAGATTATTTCTTGGCATGTTATTGTTCGTAGCATGGCTAATCTAGTCAGAAAAATGGGTAGAAATAAACGTCGGGTTGCGATTGTCGGTGCCACTATGCTCGGCGCCGAACTGGAAAAAATCTTCTTTGAAGAAGAAACCATGGGCATAGACTTTCTCGGTTTTTTTGATGATCGTCAACGCGCCGGTGAAGATGACTATCAATTTGACCTTACAAAGCTAACTGGCGATATAGAACAACTCCTTAAACTTGCCAAAGAAGGCATTGTTGATATTATTTACATCACCTTACCTTTGCGGGCAGAACTACGTATTAAAAGCATTGTTGAACAATTATCAGATTCAACCGTATCCGTCCATTATGTACCCGACTTATTTGTATTTGATTTGCTCAGCTCTAGTCTGAATAACATCAAGGGAATACCCGTCATCAGCATCCATGACACACCGTTTTATGGCGTTGACGGTGTTATGAAGCGAGCTTTCGATATTATTTTTAGTAGCGTTGCGTTAATAATCATAGCCATTCCTTTAGTGGTTATTGCAGTAGCCATCCAACAAACTTCTCCCGGCCCAGTGCTTTTTAAACAACGCCGCTATGGTTTCAGAGGGGAAAAGATAGTCGTATGGAAATTTAGGTCGATGATCGTATGCGAAGATGCAGAGACTGTTGTGCAGGCCAAGAAAAATGATCCACGAGTCACCAAACTTGGTGCATTCCTGAGGCGCACATCCTTGGATGAATTGCCCCAATTTTTTAATGTATTACAGGGCAGAATGTCCGTTGTGGGACCAAGACCTCATGCTGTTGCCCATAATGAGTTTTATCGAGGCCAAGTCAAAGGCTATATGCTCAGGCACAAAGTGAAACCTGGAATCACAGGATTAGCGCAAGTCAAAGGCTATCGTGGCGAAACCGATACTTTAGAAAAAATGGAAGGCAGAATACAATACGATCTCAACTACATAAGGAATTGGTCATTGTGGTTAGATATTAAAATCGTGCTGCTCACCATCATCAAGGGCTTTACTGGAACAAAAGCCTACTAGAAATAACTACCTTTGTACTTTTTCATTGAGCTAGACAGTTCAAAGTAGCAACATCACATGGCACAGTACACTTGACAATATGCCCATATTAGTATTTTTAGCAAAATGCTACTACCCAGTTTGGTGCAATGCCTGTATAATCATCGCGCTAAAATGAGGCGTTAAAGGAAGCTTACACGCATACAAAACATACCAGGAAAGGCATATATCTACCTGATAATAAAGCCCATTTTAAAAACATATTTCGTGCAGGTAAAAGTGGTACAATAATTGTTTAGAAATTACTGTGTGTTTATGGCTATTTTGGCTAACATTTTTAGGCAATAAAGTTTGTGTATTGGCTGGTATTTATTGGAAATAAATTGCCCATCATACACAAATCATTTAAAGACTCAGCAGCACTTCTTACATAAAAATTATGATTTTTTGCTTGAATGTTTAGGCATGTAATGATTCCTTAACATTAATCGTTTAGTATTTAGATGTAGTGAATTTTATTCTGATAGCTTCTTAATGGAGATAAGGGCGTTCAGATAACATTAAGAGCCGGTCCAGGAAGATTGGGTATAAGAATAAGGGATTATCACGTAGCTCCTCTACCAATGATTGATACCAAGTTCAATCCGTTTTGCAACAAGCAAAACGGCTCACTTGGTGGCAGTTGCAAGTTGCAGCAGCTACTAACGATAAAAACATGGGTAACTGATATAAATGCCAAGCAATGAATATTGCTGGGTGCTTAAATACAGCGACCAAAAATAATATAACTATTTGGAGCTATACATGAAGAAATATTTTATTGCTTTACTTTTTGGCATGAGTTTAATGTCAATGCAAACGGCATCAGCGGCAACGTTGGCGTTATCCCTAAACTTTGGTGATGGTGTTATCACAAGCAATACCGGCTCAACATTTTCCGGCACTACCACTAAAGGGGCGGTTTGGGACATTGGTCTTTCTGGGTTGGGAGCGTCTGGCTTAGGCGATTTAGTGTTGACAATAACGCCATTAGGACAATCACTTAAAACTTATTTTGACGTAATGCCGCCTTTGGGCTTGATTGCCGGCAGCTATAGTCTGACTATTATAGGCGCATCCACCTTTACTCTTACCGCTAAGGACGCGGTTGGTACTGGCGGTAACAATGTGCCCGTACCAGCCGCTGTTTGGTTATTCGGTTCTGCCTTGATGGGATTGCTAGGCGTAACACGTCGCAAATCACGTCCAGCACTTGCTGCATAAGTAAATTTTTTGCTTTATAATGCGAAGGGGGGCTAGTGCCCCCCTTTTTAATTTAAGGTTAAAATAACATGAAAATATTCAAAATAATTGAATCAGCCTTAACTAAGGCGTTGTTTGCTCTCGTAATGTCTTTGTGCTGCCAAACAAGTTTTGCAGAAACTGAAAAATATTTAATCAATCCAGGCGATGTTTTAGAAATATCGGTCTGGAACGAAGATGCCTTGAAGCGAGAAGTCAAAGTTTTGCCTGACGGCAGCATCGGTTTTCCCTTAGCAGGAACGGTTTCAGCAGCCGGAAGAACAGTTGACGATTTAAAAAAAGAATTAACTGGAAAACTGACGGAATATATTGCTGAACCCGTCGTCAATATCGCGATTAAATCTGCTGAAGGCAATGCTGTCTATGTGACTGGGCAAGTCAAAGCTCCAGGCAAATTTCTTATGACAGAACAAATGAACGTCATGCAGGTACTCAGTTTGGCAGGTGGTTTAACCCCCTTTGCTAAAGGAGACGATATTGTTATCTTAAGGAAAACTAGCAAAGGCGCTGAATCAATCAAATTTGAATACAGCGATTTGGAAGAAGGCTATGGTCTGAGTAAAAATCATTTATTGAAAAGTGGCGATGTTATTGTTGTCCCTTAGTCGTCCCTTAACATTCCCAAAAGCAGTGCGGATTCTCCTGCCTATCGTTAGCTTGTGCATCCTCTTTCCTAGTGTTTTGCAAGCCGCAGAGTGGTCGTTAAAAGGCTCTCTGGATCAATCATTGGGCTATGACGATAACGTCCGTATGCTAAGCAAAGATTCGCTGTTTCCAGGTTCTCGTGGGTCGTTTAAATATAGGATAATACCCGTGCTGACCTTCCTGCACAAAACTGAAGTGTCTGAAATTCAGGCTGATGCCAGTTACGGTACCCAGATTTATACTGATATTCCACAATTTGATCAGGACATACAGAATTACAGCCTTAGTGGACTGTATAAAACCGCAAGGTTTGATTGGGGGCTATCCACAAATCTTTCAGTGACACCTGCCCGTAATACGGCCGCGCTAAATTCCGGTGATTTTAATACGAATTCAGATAGAACGTCATGGTCGGTGTCCCCTTCCGTCAGCTACAAAATCGATGAACTGAACAGCATCATTCTGAGTCCCAGTTATTCTGAAACATCTTTTACAAGTTCGGGTTCATCTCCAACTAACTCTACTAATTTTAGAAACAATACCTCCACTAATATAGGCTTGGCTTGGCAGCGGCTGTGGAATGAACGCTATACGAGCAATGTCAACTTTTTTTATTCCAACTTTAGCTCCCCGCGAACAACTGCTATAGGTGAATCAACGTTCGATAGTGTCGGAATTAATTTTTCAAACACTTATGTATGGTCGCAAAATTGGAATATTGATGGAACCGTCGGCGCTCGACATACTCAATCGACTATCGGTACAGTTAGCAACGGCTCATTTGGCTTTCTGGCTAATGTGGGTATCAATTACACTGGGGAAAGTTTTTCTTCCGGCATCAGTTTTAATCGCTCACTGACACCATCAAACCAAGGACAACTTCAAGAGCAAACGGGTGCAAGCCTGCATTTTAGGTACAAAATTGCGGAGCGCTTGTCAGCTGGGCTTACCACTAGCTATACACAATCAACTTCAGTCAATGAACCAGGTCTCGTTAATGGCATCAACCAATTATCCTCTAGGAAAAGAGAAAACATTGTTGTGGAACCATCAGTTAGCTGGTCGTTATCCCCTGATTGGACACTGGCTGGTAGCTATCGATATAGAACTCAACAAGGCGGCCTAACTGGGGGGGACAATATTACCAATGATGTAAATGGCGTGGCTGAGTCCAATCTATTTATATTATCTATCAACTATAATTGGCAAGGATTGAAACTGTCGAGATAATCATGGAATTAGAAGAAGAAAAAACACTAAAAGATTATCTACAAGTTGCTCGCCGACGCAAATATACCATCATTGTACCCATGCTGGTTTTATTACTGATAAGTGTCGTGGTGGCAATCGCACTACCTCCAGTTTACCGTTCTAAAGCCACCATCCTGATTGAACAGCAACATATACCCAGCGACCTAGTCAAGTCAACGGTCATCAGTTTTGCCGATGAAAGAATTCAACAAATTGAACAAAAGTTGATGACGATTGACAACCTAAATAAAATCATCGAGAAATTCGGTCTTTATCCTAATGAAAAAAAATTACTCACGTCCTCTGATCTGGCAGCGCAATTTAAGGCAAGCACGACCCTTGAATTGATCAATGCAGATGTTGTGGGCAAGGGTAAAAGCAGCAAAGCCACCTTGGCGTTTACCTTGTCGTTCGATCATAAAGTCGGTTCGACTGCTCAGAAAGTAGCAAATGAACTGGTAACCTTATTCCTGGATGAGAACATCAGGTCAAGAACAGAACGGGCAGAAGAATCAACTAAATTTCTCCAAGAAGAAGCTGAAAAATTTAAAGTCGAAATCCAGAAAAGTGAAAACCAGATAGCCCAATATAAAGAAAAGTACAGCAGCAGCCTACCAGAACTGCTGACTGTTAATATGTCTTCCATTGCTAGAATTGAAAACACATTGCAACAATTGCAATTACAAGAAAAAATGCTAGAGGAAAGAAGAATAAGTTTAGGTCTTCAAATCAGCGCCACCAGCCCCGTTGTTGTAGATGGTGGCGACGGCAAAAACGCTAAAGTCGAAAGCCGTGCTTCCATCGAGGCCGAATACCATAGCCTGCTAAAAAAATATTCGAGCACACATCCTGATGTTAAAGCATTGAAAAGAAAAATAGAGGGTTACGAAGAACAAAAAAATGATAAATCCACCAACAGTCAGGCCAACATAAATAATCCAGTCTATTTGCAATTACAGAGTGAAATAAATGTCGCGGGTGTTGAGCAAAAAAATATCGGCCAGCAAAAAATAGCCTTGACTGAGCAGTTAAAAAAACTGGAAGTCAATGTGTCACAAACCCACCAAGTTGAACGTGGATATTATGACTTAATGAGAGATTTGGATAACCAAAAAGCCAAATACAAAGAATTAATAGCGAAATCTTTAGAAGCGAAACTATCCCAAAACTTGGAAGTAGAACAAAAAGCAGAGAAATTTTCCTTATTAGAACCACCTAGAGTACCGGAGAAGCCCGAGAAACCAAACCGGATCAAAATTTTATTTGTTGGTTTTTTGTTTTCCATTATTGGAGGCCTAGGTGCTGGGTTTGTCGCTGAGGCAATGGATAATAGTATCCGAAACCACAATGTATTAACGCATTTGACGGGTGCAGAACCTTTGGTTGTTATCCCTTATATTGAAAATCAAGAAGACCTAAATAAAACCAGAAGAAATAAAATTAATTTTGCCATCTTAATCCTGCTTTTATTGGCTGGTGCCACTGTCGCAATTCATTTTTTCTACATGCCCCTAGATGTTGTATTCAATAGAGTTTCAGATCGGCTGAGCACTCTCTTATAGATTGAACAGCCACACTTACTAACAAATTCATGAAAAAACAAAAGATTAAATTTACTATTCACAGTAAACTTATATCCAAATATTTTTTGTTTTCAAGCAACAAGTCGATTGTTGATTCTATACTGTGTTCTTTATCCCCAAAAGAATTTACAACCTAAACGGAGAAACAAATGGGTGATATTCACGACGCGTTAGACAAAGCTATTCAAAACGCTGAACTGGAAAAAACAAAATTACCTTTAAAAAACGTTTTCGAGGATCAAGTGATTGCGGAGGAGGGAATTCACCATCCCATCGACCCTGACCAGCTATATCCGAAAGATACGTTAGATAAAGCCATTGAAAATGCAGAACTGGAAAAAATAAAATCCCCTTCGAGAGTCGTCTCCCAAGATCAAGTGAGTGCAGACCAAATCATTAGGCATCCCATTGATGCTGGCATAATGCGGCAAAAACGAGTTGTAACTTTACACAATTACAATGTTGAATCCGAAGCATTCCGGATGCTGAGAACCAAAATCTTAAAACAACTAAGGGATAATGACTGGAATAGCTTCGCAATTACCGCACCAACACAGGGCGCCGGTAAGACAACGGTTGCTGTTAATTTAGCCATTGCAATGGCAATGGATGTTAACCAATCTGTTTTATTAGTTGATTTGGACTTGAAACACCCCAAAGTTCACTGGTATTTTGGTCTTGAAAATGAGGTGGGTCTAAGGGATTATTTTCTCTCAGATAAGCCTCTGTCGGATATGCTGATTAATCCTGGCATTGATCGTCTAACAATCTTGCCAGGTAGGGGGCAAGCCGTAGGTTCTTCAGAAATACTATCAGGGCCACGGATGAAAACGTTAGTTAACGAACTTAACAATCGCAACCAATCACGGATTATTATTTTCGACCTACCCCCTGTTTTAGCAACGGATGATGTACTCTCAACCATCGACTGCTACGATGCTATATTGCTAGTCGTTGAAGAAGGTAAAAATCGGCCTGACGAAGTAAAGAAAACGCTTAAGCTTTTATCAGGAAAAAATCTGTTAGGAACCGTTCTTAACAAGTCTCAAAATCCACCTGAACATCAAAGCTACTGATTAAAAATTGACACTGTATCTGCTACAAATATCCAATTATTAGCTGTAACGAAGGGAATACCAGGGATTTCCTAAGATACAGTGGCAACATTGCAAAGACGCTCTAGTGAAAGCGCTGAACCCATCGTTAAGGGAATAGCTGTAGAAATATAAGAACTGCGCGATAAAAACTTAGAGCCTACTAAAGCCATATCCCTTTATGCTTCATCAAACAGCGAGAAGTAGGGGCTTTGGTTTCTGTGCAACTTGGAAATACGATCACAAATTTTGTGTCCAAAACGTCAAACACGTTCACAATAAACTGCGCGCACTTCCACTCGATACAATCAACTCAACGACTGAAGCCCCATTGCCAATACAATAAGCACCTCCTTAAAATTGGGGCTTCACGAATTGAAAACATCTCAGAAGGTTTCCGCAGCCCAACTTGTCTCAGCACTCAGAACTGGTAAAACTTAACGCCTTCTTTTTAAGTCTTGTTTTTCTGCCTTGTTGTATCGAATCGAAGAAAATACCGAGAGTGCTATTAAAATCGCCCCGACCAGACCAGTAACCACTTCACTGATATGGTAGCGCATACTAACCAACATGATACTCGCCAAAACACCTATGGCATAGTGCGCGCCGTGTTCTAAAAATACGTAATCATCCAAGGTTCCCTTGTTGACAAGGTACACGGTCAGGCTTCTGACAAACATAGCTCCTATGGCAAGGCCGAGCATGATGATGATGACATCTTGTGTAATCGCAAAGGCACCGATAACACCATCGAATGAGAATGATGCATCAAGAACCTCAAGATAAACAAAACTCATTAACCCTGCTTTTTTTACCATACCAGAAGCCAGCTCTCCTTGTTCCTCATCCTCAAATAATGCGGCAGAACTATCTACAATGACAAATAGGATTAACCCTGAAATACCCGCTACTAAAGCGTCTAAGCGAATCTCCGGCGGCAACCATTTCTGCATTATCAACAACAAACCCAATGCCAGGATGACTTCAATAGCTTTGAGTTTGCCCAAAGCACTTACTCGTTCTTCAATACGACCCAGCCAATGTAGTTCCTTGGCATCATTTAACATAAAGGAAAAAAACACCATAAGCAAAAACATACCACCGAATGCTGAAATTTGTACGTGGACATTATTAAGATGCTGCGAATAAGTCGCCGGATTTTCTAAGGCCATTTGGGCAACACCGACAAAATCAATGTTTGTGGCTATCGAGACAATCAATACTGGGAATACCAACCGCATCCCAAATACGGCAATTAAAATCCCCCAGGTTAAAAAATAATGTTGCCAACGCGCATTCATCCGCTTTAAAACAGACGCATTTACAACGGCATTATCAAAAGATAAGCTGACTTCAAGAACCCCAAGGATGATGGCGATAAACACCC
The DNA here is from genome assembly GCF_040079455.1 of Methyloglobulus sp. Taxonomy (GTDB): domain Bacteria; phylum Pseudomonadota; class Gammaproteobacteria; order Methylococcales; family Methylomonadaceae; genus Methyloglobulus. The sequence continues at coordinate 37,192 of NZ_JBEBKJ010000030.1, forward strand.
CAATCATGCCACCCCACCAAAATGCTGTGGACAAACAAAGAACTGTAATCAGAAAAGAAAGACGGAAGTGCTGCATGAAATACTCATTAGTATGTTTTAAGTTGCACAACTATAAGAGTATTTATTTATAAAGCAACCTTTCTAGTTTTATAATCAACCTGTGTAGTCAGCATTTGTGACTGTCACAAACTTCATTTTTTGTTCTGCCAGACTGAATCTAGATCAGGGAATCTCACCCCCTCCTTTCGGGAGAAGAAATTTTTTGAATTATTAGAGATTCCCATTAATTCTCAAAGACCAACGCCTACAAGAAACACAACCAGCAGCAGCGCCGCAATAGAAAGCTCTTCCAATTGGCGCATTAAGGGAAACCTGCCCTCCTGCATAATCATTTCAATACGGTTAGTGACTTGATCACACATATGTACTTTTCTTTTTAACATGAGATTTCTCCTAATTAATGATTGGAATAACTACGCATCTGACCTACCAATACACCCTGAATTTCCACTTGTTCGGGTTTGAATCGCATGGCTTCCATTTTAGCATTGGCGGGGATGAGTAAAGTTTCGTGCGGGTACTGCTCAATGAATTTCAATGTGGCTTCGGACTTATTAACTAAGGCCACCACAATCTCGCCATTACGGGCATGACTACGTTGCTCAATAATTACCCAGTCACCATCGAAAATGCCTTGTTCAATCATGGAGTCGCCTTTTATTTTCAAGACATAACAAGGTTTTTGAGTTTTGAGTTGTTCAGGAATAGCTATATAAGAGATGGTCTCCACTGCCTCTATCGGCCTACCTGCGGCAATAGTGCCAACAAACGGTAAACTGCCCTGATTATCTGAACCACATATTAATTGCTTGGCATATTCCGTTAATCGGATGCCGCGTTGCTTGCGCTCTGGCGCTTCAATCAGATTCGCTTCAATCAAGGCTTTTATATGTGCATGTAATGAGCCTCGTGATTTCACCCCAATGCCGGTACAAACTTCTTCCAATGTCGGAGGATGCCTAAAGGTATCTTGATTTTGTATTAAAAAATCAAATATTTCTTGCTGCTTGCGGGTAAGCATTAAATTCATAATGTTCTCAATTTGTTTTGTTATAAATATACCATAAGAACAAAAACAAAACAAATAGAAATCAAATATTTTTTGATTCTTACATTCAATAACTAAAAATGCCTATGAACAAAACGCAGGTTATAGATTCGGTCTTGTGAAGTTTGAATTATTTCTGAATTAAAGCCATGCGCATCAATATATTCAATTAGCTTGACTTAAAACTTTAAAAGGCCGGAGCAATAATTCAAATAGTGGTGGCTTACCAACTACTTTAGCGGAAAAATCATGGGCTTTTGTAGGATTGACCATTCAAGACTCTTTAACCATTAGTTTTGAATGAAATTCCCTGCAACCTGTAGTTTGTTCATAGGCATTTAACTAAATGAGTGACTTTTATTACAGATGAATTTCCTGCTTTAATCGCTTTTCTAATTACACTAAATAACGGATACAGATCCTATTGTGCTGAGACCTTTGCACGACCTCAAGCCCCAAAATGGGTAAAATAAGCCTTTATTCAAGTTCGAGCAATAGCCTATGTCCTGGAAGAACCTAGCCCAAAC
>NZ_JBEBKJ010000031.1:0-38719 GCF_040079455.1 Methyloglobulus sp.
TTCGCGCTGCCGCCAATCAACATATGGACATGCTGAAGTCGAATCCAGAACGCATACGCAGCTTCTTTCAGGATAAGAGAGTCAAATATGCAGCTTAAAACTTCTAAAGGCCGGATCAATAAGTATTCGTACCTATGGTTATCAGCACTATTTACAAATATACTGTTGGCAAATGCAGTCACGTAGTAACGTTAAATAAATCGGTGCAGCTAAGGTTAGACCAAGCATGCAACGACTAGAATCAAAATTGCCCTAAGCGATATTGCTGTGATGTTTTATTTGCAAAAATGCCTAAAGAGCGTCAAAACTTCTGGGACAAAAATGATTATTGAAAAGCGTGGACAAATCCGTAATCCAAAAACCGCAGAGCTTGATTCATTTATCAAGTTTAACCTTAATGGGTCGAGTGACTGGGAAGATGAATACGATAACGATAACGAAAACGAAACAATTCATCCGTTAATCGTGCTGGCGTTCGGATTGTCCATTGGACTCGCTGCTTACGCGGTTGGTAGCTATCTTTTTTGCGGGTTATTTTAATGAGTTCGGCGACAGTACGGCGCAGTAAGCCGATAAAGGGAAATCACATAAAGGATTTCTCTTTTTTGAATTTTTTCTCTTCGGTTGCTGCGGAAAGAGTTCGCACGTTGCAGACGTTTTACGTTATGTAGTAGCGAACTCTATAGGGATTCTAGCTGCAACGGGAAGCATGCACGGTACGCAAATGATCGATATGATTAAACAGTTCGTTCAATAATACATCATCGAGTAGCCTGATCAATGCAGTGTGCTCAAATTATTGTCTTGATTTCGCTATACTAAATCTAAGCTGCTTAACAACACGTTAAAAAAATCAGGTACGATGCAATATACTATTGCATCGTACCTAACCACTGCGGCCTACTTAAAATCCGAAAGACTAATGAATTAGGTCTACAACTACTTGTTTTTATTGCGCTCGTTAACTTCTTTGATGACTTCATCTGCCACGTTTTTAGGACACGGCATGTAGTGTGAAAACTCCATAGAAAACTGTCCACGTCCTGATGTCATGGTACGCAAATCACCGATGTAACCGAACATTTCGCTCAGCGGCACATCAGATTTTACGCGCACACCCGTGATACCTGGATCTTGAGATTTAATCATGCCACGGCGACGGTTAAGATCGCCGATCACATCGCCGACATGTGCGTCAGGTGTAAAGGTGTCCACTTTCATGATCGGTTCGATCAACTGAGGTCCCGCTTTCGGAATGGTTTGACGGAATGCGGCTTTGGCAGCAATTTCAAACGCTAGCGCAGACGAGTCAACCGCATGGAATGCACCGTCAGTTAACGTAACTTTAAAATCTAAACAAGGGAAACCAGCTAATACGCCTTTGTCCAACATGTTTTTAAAGCCTTTTTCAACCGCAGGCCAGTACTCGCGCGGTACGTTACCACCGGTGACCGCAGATACAAATACAAAACCACTACCTGGCTCACCGGGTTCAATGATGTAGTTGATTTTGCCGTATTGACCAGAACCACCCGATTGCTTTTTGTGGGTGTATTCGTCTTCAACGAGTTTGGTAATGGTTTCGCGGTAGGCCACCTGTGGTTTACCGACGATAACATCAACACCATGGGTACGTCTTAAGATGTCTACTTTGATGTCAAGATGCAACTCGCCCATACCTTTAAGAATGGTTTCGCCGCTGTCTTCGTCAGTTTCTACGTGGAAAGACGGATCTTCCTGAATCATTTTACCCAATGCGATACCCATTTTTTCAGATGCCGCTTTATCTTTCGGGCTAATTGCCAGCGAAATAACGGGATCAGGGAATACCATCGGTTCTAAGGTTGCAGGGAATCTCGGATCACATAGCGTGTGACCGGTTTGAATATTCTTCATGCCCAAAACCGCGACAATATCGCCAGCCTGTGCAGAATCCAACTCATTACGGTCATCAGCGTGCATTTCAACAATACGACCAATACGTTCAGTTTTGCCTGTGAAGGTATTGAGTACGTTGGTGCCTTTTTCCAGCTTGCCACAATATATGCGTAGGAAGGTTAATGCGCCGTAACGGTCATCCATAATTTTGAAGGCGAGTGCGCGTAATGGCTTATTGGCATCGACTATCGCAAATTCACCCGTTGGGTTGCCTTCGAGATCAACTTCAGGCTGAGGTTTAACTTCAGTTGGGCTAGGCAGGTAATCGATAACGCCGTCCAACACCAACTGTACACCTTTATTTTTGAAAGATGAACCGCAGAAGGTCGGGAAGAAATCGAGATTAATCGTACCCTTACGGATACAGCGTTTAATGGTTTCAATATCAGGTTCTACGCCATCCAGATATTGTTCCATAACATCATCAAATTGGTCGGCAACTTGGTCGATCATTTTTTCGCGCCATTTTTCAACGTCCGCCACCATATCGGCAGGTACGCCTTCTATATGGTAATTCATTGGGTCACCAGAATCGTCCCATATCCAGGCTTTGCGGGTAAGTACATCGACAACGCCTACAAACTGGTCTTCGGTACCAATCGGCAAGGTCATAACGACAGGCACTGCACCCAGTACTTGTTCAACCTGCTTAATCACTCGATAGAAATCTGCACCAATACGATCCAGCTTATTGATGTAGATAACGCGGGCAACTTCAGAGTCATTCGCATAACGCCAGTTGGTTTCTGATTGCGGTTCTACACCGCCAGAACCACAGAAAACACCGATACCGCCATCGAGAACTTTCAGGGAACGGTAAACTTCTATAGTAAAATCAACGTGTCCTGGGGTGTCGATGATATTAAAACGATAATCTTTCCAAAAACAGGTAGTCGCTGCGGATTGGATGGTAATGCCGCGTTCACGTTCTTGATCCATAAAGTCGGTGGTGGTTGCACCATCATGCACTTCACCAATTTTGTGGATTTTTCCTGTGAGCTTTAATATCCGCTCGGTGGTTGTGGTTTTGCCGGCATCAACGTGCGCGAATATACCGATGTTTCTGTAAAGCGATAAATCTGTCATAGTTGTACTCTATATGTGGGCATGAAAACTTTTTTGGAGACCCCGCCTGGATAGCGTCTCTTAAGGGTTCTAAACTTGACCAAGTGCGCCGACTAAGTGCGATAAATCAAAGTCCTGCCCAGCCAAGTTTTGAAAACCGCGTATTTTAACCTAAAATCCTTACAATAATACAGAAATCCTATCGAATTTGTTGTGGTAACATTCTCGTAACCTTATATAAGGCTCTTTCTGTGCTTAATTTGGGCAATTTAATTCGGACAATTTGGCTACACTACGACTATGCAGATCATCCACAATAAGTTATCACCTAGCTAAAAGCCCAGTGGACTTATCTAAAAAAATCTTATTTGCTGGCGATCCGCACGGTAATTTCAAGCCTTTAATCGCCGCAGTACACCAACATAAACCCAAAGCGGTCGTGTTGTTGGGGGACTACGACCTGGAAACTTCGCTGGAAAACTCCTTGCAAGAGATTGTCGGTCTGACTGAAATCTGGTGGATTGCCGGCAATCACGATTTTGAAACGCCCGATAAACACCACAACCTATTTCATTCCGCCCTAGCAGATAACGGTTTACACCTGAAAGTGGTTGATATTGCTGGTATCCGCATTGCTGGCTTAGGCGGTATTTTTCTTGGTCGAGTATGGTATCCGCCGCAAGCCCCCAAATGGGCCAACAAACAGCAATATATTAATGCCCAACGCCCCCACCTCAAGTCTGGTGAAATGCCGTTAAAATATCAATGCGCCATCTGGCATGACGAATTTCACGCGTTAGCTAAAATGAAAGCCGATATTCTCGTGACCCACGAAGCCCCAGGATCACACAAACACGGGTTTTCGGTTATTGGTGAACTTGCCTCAGCAATGGGCGTAAAGCATATATTCCACGGACATCTACACGAAAATTATGCCCGGGTAATTAAGCACAATATTCAGGTATATGGGGTTGCCAATGCGGCGGTGGCGGATTTGACTGGGAATACGATTAGTGATTGAAAAATTATTCTTCCCTTTCTTAACCTTGCACCCAGTAATATTAAGTTCCATAAACTAAACTGTCTTTGCAAACCTGAGGAAAGATTGAAACAGAAAATAGTACGCCCACGATGAATGTAAATAATTATCAACAAGGAGGTAGGCAAAAAAATAAGTGGTTACTTGCTTATATTTTTATCATTGTAATAGGCGCGGTGTTTGCCGCCTTAGTGCATGAAAAGGCACGAAAGGATTATGACGTTGCGCTAGAACATTACAAAAAATCTTCATATAACGAAGCCAAAGAAGTGGCGGTAAAAATTGAAGATGTCATCACGCATGTTTATCAAAATATCAGGACAATTAGCTTTCTGCCTAGCGTAAGAAAAATTGATCGGCACGCTGATAATCTCGATTCTGACGCTCACAGAACTGTTCAAGAACTTTATAACAATTTGGTCGGCTCAGTATCAGTCTCTGAAGTGTATATTGTGCCTGTTGATTTAAATCCCAACAAGCTAGACCTCATTACAGGCAGGCCAGAAGAACCTATCCTCATGCTTGATCATCTTATAGTTGGGCGCTCTCTTGATTCCGGCAAAAAAGCCGGAAAATCAGAGCTCAATGAAGTGCAACTAGAGCCGTTAGAAGAAGTGGAAACCTTCGAGTACAAGCTTTTACAGGATCAGTTGGGCTGGCTAAAGCAAAATTATCCGACTATGGATAAGTTTGAAGGCATTAATGTGCCTTTTGTCTCTGGAAGGGAGGTTATTACTTGCGACAATTCACGGTTTTCAAGGACGACAAAGCTTGACGCTGATCGCTCCGGTTTGGTTTTCTCCGTGCCTTTTTATGGAAAAGATGATGAATTAAAAGGCAGTATCTCTGCAATCATGCTCAGCCATGCGCTTAGGGATTTAATGCCAAGGCAAGATTATGCCTTGGTAAATCCTACCCACAACTACGTCGCGATGACTTACGATGACGGGCAAGAGCATAAATCAAGTGATTGGGTTATGAAAAATAAACCCGATCCTAAGCTGCTTTTTTCAACAGTCATTCCCATTGCAACCAACGATCCGCAAAGCCAGTGGTCTTTATGGGTCGGATTTCCTGATGAGAAATTCCTGCAAAGCGGTGATGTAAAGGCGATTCGTAATTTTGAGGTCGCTGGCTACGGTTCTTCGGCGGGCTTAGTCATCTTGAGCTTACTCCTGTGTTTCTTGATGAAGAGGAATTTCGCGCTTATAAAATCAAAAAATAGTGAATTGGAAGAAAAAGTTGAAGCGCGCACGAAAGAACTTACCGTAGCACTGGATAAGGCAGAGAGTGCAACCAAAGCTAAAAGCGAATTTCTTGCCAATATGAGCCACGAAATCCGCACACCCATGAACGGCATCATTGGCATGTCTAACCTGCTGTTAGATACAGAGTTACAGCTCACACAAAAAAATTATACCCGCACCATAATGAGTTCTGCCGATAACTTGCTCCAGATTATTAATGATATTCTGGATTTCTCAAAAATTGAGGCGGGGAAAATAGACCTGGAAAATATTCCCTTCGACATTCGGCTGCTTTGTGAAGAAACTTGTGAATTCATGGCGTTAAAAGCATCGGACAAAGGCTTTGAAATGCTGTTTCGTTTCCCGCCCAATACACCGCGCTACGTTAAAGGTGATCCAGGCAGAATCAGGCAAATACTGCTTAATCTGATTAACAATGCCATCAAATTTACCGAAGCAGGGCATGTTTACTTAGGCATAGAAGCAAACAAAACACCGGACGGAAAAATCGAGTTTAAATTTTTGGTTGACGATACCGGTATTGGTATTTCGGAAGAAAAAATAGACAAGTTGTTTAACGCATTTGCCCAGGCTGATAGCTCAACAACACGTAAGTTTGGTGGGACTGGGCTGGGGCTATCCATATCAAAAGAGCTTTCAATATTAATGCACGGTTCCATCGGCGTAAAGAGCAACATCGGCGTAGGTTCAACTTTTTGGTTTTCCATTGTGCTGCCAGAAATTGAGCAGGTCTTGCCCGTCGCTGGATTATCGGGTGATGTTAACTTAACAGGCGCAAGAATCCTGTCTGTTGATGACAATCGAATTGCACTTACGATCATAGACGATATGCTTACTCCCTGTGGGATCGAGGTTGTTTCCGTTAGTTCCGGCGATGCAGCGTTAAACATGCTTGCAAAAGACAATCAATATGATGCCATCATTATCGATTATATGATGCCAGGCATGAATGGCGAAGGCTTAGGGTTGAAACTTCGTGAAAATCAGTTGACCAAACATTTACCGTTACTGATTGTTACTTCAGCACCTAATCAAGGTGACAGGAAAAGATTGAGCGAAGCTGGTTTCTCCGGCTATCTAAGTAAACCGCTTAGGCAAGATATACTCAAGAAAGTGATTGCAACGCTGGTTACTGCCAATAAAGAAGGCAAAACTATCCCGTTTATCACCCAGCATAACTTTAAGGAAGTCGCTGATGTAAGCAGGAATAAAGCAACCGATAAGCTCAAATTTACTAATGCCCAAGTAATGTTAGTTGAAGATAATCCGGTCAACCAGCAAGTTGCCAAACTAATGATTGAAAAATATGGTTGCCATGTAACACCAGCGGGCAATGGCCAAGAGGCCGTTAAGCTCTTTAAGCAGCAAAAATTTGACCTGATATTTATGGATTGCCTGATGCCTGTTATGGATGGCTATGAAGCAACTAAATTGATTAGGGAAATAGAAAGCCAGAAAAACTTAACCAAGACAATTATCGTTGCACTCACAGCCAACGCCATGAAGGGTGATGAAGAAGCCTGCAAAGCAGCGGGAACGGATGATTATCTCGCTAAACCCGTAAGACCCGTTGATATTGAAAAAGTATTGTTGTTGTGGTTACCACAAAGAAAAAGGCAGGTTAACTCTACTGTTTAGTCGAACACCAATACCAGGAAAATCGGCAAAAAAATTCAAAACTCTCGCTTCCATAGACCGCCCCGTTAACGAAGGTTGCCCAAATAAGCATCATTCTGACTCGAAACGGGGTTTAAAAACCATCCCATCCAGCTCCTTGTTATCTATATGTTAAGTTAACCTGTGCTTTTATTGTCACTCGGAATACGCCGCTTACCCACATTTTTCTTATCTCGTTCCCTGATTTTTACTTTTTTAACATCTGCTTTTTTAGCAGGTTCCTTTTTGTCTTTGCTGCCAGCGGCTTTGCCAGATGATTTAAGTTTTTTCGGGCCTTTGTAGCTGCCTTCCAGTCCTTTAATGGTGCGACGGATAAATTCCTGCTTTAAAAAGCGTTCGATACCTGCCATTAAGTTCCATTCGGTGTGTTTTACCAGGGCTATGGTGATGCCTTGTTCGTCGGCGCGTCCGGTGCGGCCTATGCGGTGGATGTAATCAATGCCGTTACGGGGTATGTCAAAGTTGATGACCAGATTGATGCCTTTGATGTCCAGACCACGGGCGGCTAAGTCGGTGGCGATCAAGGTGTTGATAATGCCGTCCCGATACAGTCCCATAACGCGGTTTCGGTCTTTTTGATCCATTTCGCCGTGCAGCAAGCCGGAGCGTATGCCTGCGCCACGTACTGAATTATGCAATTCGTCTGCCCTTAGACGGGTATTGGTAAAAACCAGGGCTTTGTCGAAGCTTTCATGCGCGAGCAGATGTGCCAGCAGTTTCAGCTTATGGTCGTGGTCGTCTGCCAGTATAAGGTGCTGGGCAATGTTGCGATGTCCATCATGCAGGGTATTTAACGCAATTACTTTTGGGGTTTTTAGCACTTTGTCGGCGATTTTAATCACGCCGAAATGGGTTAAAGTCGCCGAAAATAGGAGGGTTTGGCGTTGCTTATTGCATGTTTCGACAATCGTCAGCACGTCATCGCTAAAGCCCATGTCCAGCATACGATCTGCTTCATCAAGTATCAGTACGCTTAGATTCTGGAAATAGGATGTTGCCAGTTGAAAGTGTTCCAGAAGGCGGCCTGGGGTGGCAATAATAATATCGGTGTCTTTTGTCAGTGCCAATTGTTGCTTCTTGAAATCACTGCCGCCCGTAATGATTCCGGTTTTTAGCGGGGTGAATTCGCTGAATTGTTGGCATTGACCGAAGATTTGTTGTGCAAGCTCGCGGGTAGGGCATAGGATTAACACCTGAACACCCAATGGTTTGGCGGGTAAAGCCAGCAGTTGTTGCAGGGTAGGCAGTAAATACGCGGCGGTTTTGCCGCTGCCCGTTTCGGCGCTGACCAGTAAGTCCCTATTTGCAAGTGTGGGTGGAATGGCTTGCTGTTGAACGGGAGTAGGCGTTTCGTAGCCTAGCTTCTCAATCGCTTTTAACAAGCGATTGTCTAGTTCAAATTCAGTAAATAAGGAGGTAATGTTTGGCGGATTTTGCATTAAATTTTTAGGAATTTAGCGGAGTCGAAGAATGAAATATTATCATGAGGATCTCTAACCCCCCCTCATCCCGACCTTCTCCCTCAAGGGAGAAGGGGCCGATACTTGTGTCCTCTGGGATAGGGCTAGGGTGAGGGTTATAAATGCTTGATTTAAAACCCTCATCCCAATCTTATCGGCAATAGCTCCTGCATTGCCCTACTACCTCCATGTAGGCATCCTAGAGGGAGAAGGGGTTTTTGAATTTTTAGAGCTTCCCTCGTGGCATTATAGGCTTTTTACGGTAGGGGTAACTTGTAAAATTACCCAATAGCAAACGGAGTCAGGGCGTGATGGCTTCCGAGAAGGCGCATTTAAGGCTTTATCCCGACGGAAATACGCCAAAAAGTGGGATGTCCGGTCTAATAGGGCTGATGGCGTGATCGTATGGATTGATACACAATAAGCGCTCTTAACGCTGACGTGCTAGGGGAGGCAATTTACAATATACTCTCCAATTGCCAGTGACGCTGTCGCGGCTGGGCTTGGGGCATTAAGCACATGGATAGCGTTATCACGAATGACTAGGTGAAAGTCATTGACTAAATCGCCCGAAGCAGTCATGGCTTGAGCCCGGACACCAGCATGACCGGGTTCCAAGTCATCTGGTCTGATGTCAGGTATTAGTCGTTGCAGAGCTTGACAAAAATTGTCTTTGCTAAGTGACTGTGCCAATTCAGAGAGCGCCATAGCCGGATATTTGCGGAGAAAACGCCAAAGTCCGGGGAAAAGCAGTGCGTCGAGCATGTCTCGAATATCGATTTTGGTCAAGTGGTATCCTTCGCGCGCAAAAGCGAGTACGGCATTTGGGCCAGCTTCTACTCCGCCTTGTATCATCCGGGTGAAATGGACACCCAGAAAGGGAAATTCTGGATTGGGTACTGGATAAACTAAGTTTTTCACCAAATCTTGTGCAGAGGGTTTGAGGAGGTAATATTCACCACGAAACGGAACAATCCTAACATCCCTTTTTTCGCCTGCCAGTTCAGCCACTCGATCACAATATAATCCAGCACAATTGATTAAGAAATCAGCAGCAAACTCGGTTTGCGTTGTGGTAGCTATCCATGTGTTAGCTTTATGGTCGAGTCGCAGAACCTTTGCATTGGTAACAATTTCCCCACCACGGTCTTGAATAATAGCTGCCATTCGGTCACAGACCTGCCTGTAATCGACAATACCTTCTTCTGGAACGTGTACTGCCGCCAATGCTGCGACGTTAGGTTCTATTTTTTTTACTTCGTCCCTATCAATCTTCCTTAATCCTTCTAATCCATTGGCTATACCGCGCCGGAGTAATTCATCCAAACGTGGCAATTCTTCCGATGTTACAGCCACAACAAGTTTGCCACATATTTCATGGTCGATATTTTCTGTACGGCAGAAGCTAATCATTTGTTTAATGCCAGTGACGGCTAGTTTCGCTTTGGCTGAGCCGGGCGCATAATAAAGTCCCGCGTGCAAAACTCCACTATTGTGAGTGCTTTGGTGCATGCCGACTGAGGATTCTTTCTCCAGTAAAGCAACTTTGGCTAACGGGAATCGTTCCAATAGTCGGTAAGCGGTCGCCAAACCTACTAAACCGCCGCCGATAATAAGAAAAGATTTTTGTGTGTTCATGGAATCATACTCAGTGATGATGTTTTAGGCTGCTACTTAATTTTGGCATAGGGTTTTCTTGGCTACTGGCGAAACAATAAACACATCATAACTTGTGCTGCCGAGTTTTGCGGCCTAATTGATGGCAGGAATGCCGCGCGTTTTGTAGGGAGTAGAATTTTTTCTATCTTCTGCGCCGTAATTTATTCGCTAGTGTTATAATGTTCTCAAATTTCAGCTTTTGTTTGTTCAACTTAATTAAACGTAAGGCATTTTGATTGAGATCAAAATGCGCAGAAAAATTACCGGTAGACTGATTTCCTGTGCCACGAAAGTGGCAAGTCCGTTTTTGCAACCAGTATGGCATATTAAGCTTAAAAAAATCGAAAGATGATTTGACTTTACTGTTCAACAAGATGCCAGTAATTTGACTCAGCGTTTAGGTGTTTTAGTATGCGAGAGCATAATGAAATGCGAGAGACAATTTAAGTGAATTTGCGCCTAATAAATTACGGATTTTCAACTATTCTTACGCCATTGGATTTTAAATAAGTTAGAACGTTTTCATGTTGAAGTTTAAGTTAGTTGAATTAAGCATAAATCGGACTTTTTTCAAGGTAATAATACCAAGAAATAAGTAACTTTACCTATATACAAATCAACGCAAATTGCTAGAATGATCTCTAGCTTAGTGCTACCTCAGAAGGGCAAACGCCATGATATCAACGATGCAAATGAAAAGTAAGCCGTTATTAAACGACCCCTTGGTGTCTACTACAGCTACTACAGCTACTACAGCTTCGAAATGCTGTAAGACTGATTTCGATAAGGTTTTTGATCAATCCTGTTTTCTCGAACAATTACGTCTTGAGAAGCACCGCGCACAAAGGTCTAAAACTGCGCTGTCTATTGTGTTATTGACTCAAGACAAGCCTAAGAGCGAAGGTCTTACAGGCATCAGCGAGATGTTAAAGTTTGTTCGGACAATAACTCGGGAAACCGACGTTGTTGGCTACATTGATAAATATACCTTGGGTGTGCTGCTTCCTTATACCGATGAGATTGGCGCACAAAGAATCGGTGAAAAAATAGTTAATAGCTATATAAATCCTCAGCTTGCTATTGTAGCTTCGACTTATCCTGATCAAATATTCGATAGCCTTGCAAAAAATGGCTGTGTTTCATCTGATGTTTTGAAGCTCATGCTTGAAGATTCGATTGCCCCTGGTTCGTTGTATAAACTTCAGATTAAAAGAGCCATAGACGTTATTGGTTCGCTCATAGCCTTGTCGATCTTGTCGCCCGTCATGTTGGTGGCTGCAGCGTTGGTTAAATTTAATTCTCCAGGGCCTGTTATCTTTAAGCAGACCCGCTTGGGTAAAAAAGGTATCCCGTTTACGTTTTATAAATTTCGATCTATGCGTACGGATACGAATGACCAAATACACAGGGATTATGTCATAAAGTTAATCAATGGTGATGACGATATAACAATCAACAATGGGGACGTGCAAAATCCTCTGTATAAGATCAACTATGATCCCAGGGTTACGTCTGTAGGTAGTGTTATTCGAAAAACCAGTATTGATGAGTTGCCGCAACTTTACAATGTTTTAAAAGGAGACATGAGCTTGGTTGGGCCGCGACCACCACTTGGCTATGAAGCTGAAAAATATCAATCATGGCATTTAAGGCGAATACTGGAGATGAAGCCTGGAATCACTGGGCTTTGGCAGGTGGAAGGGCGCAGTAGGACGGGGTTTGATGAAGCGGTCAGGCTCGATGTTCGCTATCTTCAGACGTGGTCGCTTATGCTGGATATAAAAATTTTATTTAGAACGATTAAAGAAGTTTTGCAATGTAGAGGCGCAGTCTAGTGCGTTTAGCTTTGTGACTCGACCGAAAAACCTTAGTTGAGACTAAGACGATGAGTTTTATTGGCTGTTTTACAGGGGGTTGTAGCGAGTAGTCTCTTCTTAACGTGCTAATTAAACTAAACACATTTACCAGTTGTCATTTTAACAAATTAGAAGAGCTACCTTAATGTTATGTAAAGTGGTTCCCAGTGGGAGCAAAGACGTGAAAAAATCAAACACCAATCTCGGATATATAACAAATTTCGTCTTTACTGTTTTTATAGTATTTATTTTTTTCCAGGTTGAGGCCGCAGCCACCTGCCTAACTCCAGCCAATGCAATCGAAGCCGAGAACTGCTTGTTAGGGAATCCAGAATCCGAATGGGATGTTGCCGATGCCGGTGATCTGAGTATCCAGGGTTTTGCAACCAATATAAGTGTCAACCGAGGGCAAGCGGTCACCTTCAAAATTAATACCAGTGCCGCGAATTATCGTCTCGATATTTATCGCATGGGCTACTATGCTGGTAACGGTGCCCGTAAGATTGCCACGGTGACACTTTCGGTGGCATTGCCACAAAGCCAACCCACTTGTCTGAGCGATGCAGCGACAGGGCTTGTTGATTGTGGTAACTGGGCAAACTCGGCCTCGTGGACTGTGCCAGAAAATGCCACGTCAGGGATTTATTTTGCGAAAGTTGTGCGAACAGATACGGGAGGGGCAAGCCATATTGTTTTTATTGTCCGTAATGATACCGGCAGCTCTCAACTACTCTTCCAGACTTCCGACACCACATGGCAAGCCTACAATGATTATCGCCAGACTTCCGCGACGGCGATACCGCAAACCTATAATGACCACGGTGGCAACAGTCTTTATGCAGGTTTACCCGTAGGTCGTGCTTATAAAGTCAGCTACAACCGCCCATTGTTAACTCGAGGCACTACCTACCGCAGAGCCTCACTCTTTGGAGCTGAGTATCCTATGGTGCGGTGGCTCGAGGCCAATGGATATGATGTCAGCTACACTACAGGTGTAGATACGGATCGTAGTGGAGCAGAGCTGCTTGAACACAAGATATTTCTTTCTGTGGGTCATGACGAGTACTGGTCCGCAGTTCAACGCTCCAATGTCGAAGCTGCACGCAATGCAGGTGTCAATCTGGCTTTTTTCAGTGGTAACGAAGTGTTCTGGAAAACCCGCTGGGAGAATAGTATTGACGGTTCTGGTACATCGCATCGCACACTCGTTTCTTATAAAGAAACTAAGGCAAGTAACGACATTAATGCACGGATTAAAATAGATCCCTTGCCAAACATCTGGACTGGTACTTGGCGTGACCCAAGATCCCTTACGTTAGCAGATGGCGGAAAGCCAGAAAACGGATTGACAGGTACAATATTTGCTGTCAATTGTTGTCAAGATGGCTTGAACATTACCGTGCCGCAGGAATACCGCAGTTTGCGTTTCTGGCGCAACACGAGCATCTCGACAATGCCCTCCAACCTGAATGCTTCTCTTCCGGCCGGAGTGCTAGGCTACGAGTGGGATGAAACACGCGACAATGGTTTCGAGCCTGCAAGTCTGATTAGATTATCTTTGACAAAGTACAATTTAGCCTCTACTTACATTCTCGATTACGGTAATCAATATGCATCTGGAGCAGCCTCTCACAGCTTGACCCTCTATCGACACAGCAGCGGCGCATTGGTGTTCGGTGCGGGTACAATTCGATGGTCCTGGGGGCTAGATAACCAACACGACGCTGATTCTTCATTTCCGGTCGCCAGTGTTCTAGCACCAAGTCTTGATATGAAGCAGGCGACGGTCAATTTGTTTGCCGACATGGGCGCACAGCCACATAGTTTGCAATTTGGATTGGTGGCTGCAACCCAATCGAACGATGCAACCCCACCTATTTCAACAATTAGTGCGCCAATAGCTGGAGCCACTTTGCAAATTGGAGCCAATGTTACTATAACTGGAACAGCCATCGACAATATAGGTGGTGGAGTAGTGGGGGGTGTCGAGGTATCTACCGATGGCGGAACTTCGTGGCATTTGGCTACGGGTAAAGCAAGTTGGAGTTACTCTTGGATTCCCCGCACAACAGGCTTCGCGACCCTTATGAGTCGCTCGGTCGATGATAGTGGCAACCAAGAAGCCGTTGGTTCAAGTGTGACTGTAACAGTAACGACTCAGGCATCATGCCCTTGTAACATCTGGCCTACCATGCCAACCCCTGTAATATCCTCAGTTTTTGATACTGCGGCTGTCGAATTGGGGGTTAAATTCAAATCCGATGTTGCTGGCATCATCAAGGGTATCCGATTCTACAAGGGCACTGCCAATACTGGCACGCATATCGGTAAGCTTTGGAGTGGCACTGGACAGCTATTGGCGACGGCTTACTTTGCCGATGAGACTGCTTCAGGTTGGCAGCAAGTTAATTTTGCAGTACCTGTTGCGATCACTGCAAATACTGTTTATGTAGCGTCGTACTTCGCGCCGAACGGCGGGTATGCCTTCAATGGCAGTTACTTTGCCGCGCAGGGAGGCGACAATTTGACACTGCATGCGTTGCAAAACGGTGTGAATGGTGGCAATGGCGTGTTCCTGTATGGTGCTGCTGGAGGGTTTCCGGCAAATTCCTTTAATTCTGGCAATTACTGGGTAGATGTTGTCTTTGAAAATGCTGTCGTTTCTCCCGACACCATCTCGCCAACCATGCCTACGGGCTTGAGTGCCGCTGCAATAGGTTCTACCCAAATCGGTCTAACTTGGACGGCCTCCACTGATAACATAGCGGTGACCGGTTATCGGGTGGAGCGTTGCCAGGGGGCAGGGTGTACCAACTTTGTGCAGGTAGCGACATCGGCCACAACGAGTTTTGGCGATACGTTGCTAACGGCTGGGACGACCTACCTTTATCGCGTACGGGCTGCCGATGCGGCAGGTAACTTAAGTGCTTACTCTGCTGTGGCAACACAAACCACTAGTGTTGGATCGGATACTACCCCACCCACGGTGCCTACGGGCTTGAATGCCGCTGCAACTGGTTCTAACCAGATCGGCCTAGCCTGGACGGCCTCCACTGATAATGTGGCGGTGACCGGTTATCGGGTGGAGCGTTGTCAGGGGGCGGGGTGTACTAACTTTGCGCAGGTAGCGACATCGACCACAACGAGTTTTGGCAATACATTGCTAACGGCTGGGACGACCTATCTTTATCGCGTACAGGCTACTGATGCGGCAGGGAATTTAAGTGCTTACTCTGCTGTGGTGTCGCAGACAACCTTGACTACAGCGACATCTCAGACTATTTGGCCGCTCACAGCAACGCCAGCCAATCCTGCAGTTTCTGATACTGCGGCTGTCGAGCTTGGGGTCAAGTTTAAATCTGATGTGGCTGGCACCATCAAAGGTATCCGATTCTACAAGGGTGCTGCCAATACTGGCACGCATATCGGTAGGCTTTGGAGCGGCACTGGACAACTATTGGCGACGGCTTACTTTGTCGGTGAGACTGTTTCAGGTTGGCAGCAAGTTAATTTTGCGACCCCCGTTATGATCGCTGCAAATACCGTTTATGTAGCATCGTACTTTGCGCCGAACGGCGGGTATGCCTTCAATGGCAGTTACTTTACCGCGCAGGGGGTCGACAATCTGACACTGCATGCGCTGCAGAATGGTGGTGCGAGCGGTGGCAATGGCGTGTTCCTGTACGGCGCTGCTGGAGGGTTTCCGGTAAATTCCTTTAATTCGGGCAATTACTGGGTAGATGTTGTTTTTGACGGTGCTGTGACTCCCGACACCATTTCACCAACCATGCCTACGGGCTTGAATGCCGCAGCAACTGGTTCTACCCAGATTAGCCTGAGTTGGGCGGCCTCCACTGATAACGTGGCGGTGACCGGATATCGGGTGGAGCGTTGCCAGGGGGCAGGGTGTACCAACTTTGTGCAGATAGCGACATCGACCACAACGATTTTTGGCGATACGTTGCTAACGGCTGGGACGACATATCTTTATCGCGTACGGGCTGCCGATGCGGCAGGTAACTTAAGTCCTTACTCTGCTGTGGCAACGGCGACCACCCCGCAGGCATCAACTCCAGTTGCGGTGGCAGATACCTTCCTGTTCAGATCCGGTACCCTGCGAACGGTAAATTACTCAGGCGCAGGTGGAATGGGCGTGTTAGCTAACGATTCGGATTCTACAAGCTTATCTTTGTCTGCCCAGGCAATTGGAACGCCTCCTGTCGGAGTTGCTTTGGCCGCTAACGGAGTATTAACAATTAACAGCGTTTCAAGTACCAGTTTCCGTTACAGGGCTAATAATGGGGCTACGCTAAGTTTACCTACTACGGGTGCCACTGTAACATTAAGACTTGACAGTGCGCCCACAACCCTTGCTGAGAGCTGTATTTATAATAGGTCGGGTGCTGGATCCATTATTTCAGGAAGTGCATGTGCAATGAATGGTACAGGGATGTTCAATATGAATCTTACAGCCAACGACACAGATCCCAATGTTACAACCAATATACCCACAGATGGCATTGGCGATGCCGTGACGGGTGCGGTTATCACAGCTACAGGCGCAGGAGTGTCAGTATCTGCCAACTCGACTTGTGGTCAGGCAGCGGTAATTAAAGTTGCGTCACTTGCTACTATAATAAACAACTGCGATGGCACGATAAAGCTTTCAGTAGTAGCGACTGCACCAGCTAGCATAAGCTTAAATTACAGGGCATTAGATGATCTTGGCGCACAATCTGCGACGAGGAGTGATGTGGTAACTGTGCAATAATCACTAAAGGGAATCGCTGAAACCCCCATCTCCCACTGGAAGTTGGCTAAGGTGAAAGAATTAAGTCACTGAAATTAATGTCTCATCTTTGTTCGCTCTTCATAGGGAGAGGGAGCTTTTGAGTTCCCCTAAAAATGATTAAGTCAATTCTACAAGCTTATCAAGTTGTAGAATTGATGTTTAATGCATAGGGCTTTAACTCCCTGTTGAATCGAATTGTGCATTTTGCAATACGGGGGAATTTGCTCTTATTCATTTTGAGTGATATTAAATTAAATTTAAAGGGGCATTTTATAGCATGGTTAAAAATGATGTTCAGTTGGGAGAAGGTGTAGCTATCTATCACCCTGATCTTGTGAATTTGTATGGCTGCAAAATTGGCGCTAACACCAAGATAGGGACTTTTGTTGAAATACAAAAAGGAGCCTCAATTGGATCGAACTGCAAAATTTCTAGCCATACCTTTATTTGTGAAGGTGTTGATATTGAAGATGGTGTGTTTGTAGGGCATGGGGTCATGTTCACAAATGACATTTATCCAAAAGCAGTGGATGCAGAAGGTCAACTGCAAACCGAAGCAGATTGGCAAGTGATTCATACTAGAGTTAAAGCTCGAGCCTCAATAGGCAGCAATGCAACCATCTTGTGTGGCATTTCGATAGGTGAGGGCGCATTGATCGGTGCCGGTGCAGTCGTAACCAAGGATGTTCCTGATTATGCTATTTTGATAGGCGTTCCTGGTCGAGTGGTTGGAGATACCCGTGAGCGAGAGTAAATACAGGCTCTGTTACCAATGGGTCAGTTCCATCAATGTCAGGTTGCTAAAGTAAAGTATCTTGCTTAAGTAGCTATACTTACAGGCAAGCAAGGGAATAATTCTTATACAGCTATTAATGAGGTGGCATCGTGAAAGAATATAGATATTTTAGGCCGAATAGCAGCTTCCGCGCAAAAGTAGCAAAATTTATCGCTGTAAGTGGGGCTAGGTTTTTGAGCATAATCATGGCGTTAGCCTTCTCATTAGTTACAGTGCCAGCCTTTGCTGCGTTGACTTTCGGGAATGTTAGTGTCGGCAGTTTGTTGGACAGTGGGTCTAGCAACAGTTTGAATGGTTCCAAGGTGACTACAACCAATAGTGTCAGTATCGTATCCATGTCTGTCTACGTGGGCAATATTGACTCTTCCAGTACGAATCGAAATTTTCAATTGGCGATCTACACGAACAGTGGTTCTGCGCCAGGAATACTGGTGGCAAGTTCAGCGACTGGCACACTTGTGGCAAATTCATGGAATACATTGCCAATAAGCGGCACATTGCAGGCAAATACAAGCTATTGGCTGATGTACAATACGAATGGCAGAACTAATGTTATAAACGACATGCGTTACGATCCTGGCGCGAGTGGTATAGGTGTTTATAAAGTGACTTCTGTGACTTTTGGTACCTGGCCCAGTTCATTCGGGACTTCAGCGCTCACCAACGCCGCTTACTCGCTGTATGCGACAGCCAATTCTGGGGCTGGTGCTGAAACTATTCCGCCGACAGTATCAATTATAACTCCTGCATCTGGCGCATCTATTTCAGGAGCCAAAACGATTAGCGCGATAGCTGCCGATAATGCAAGCGTACCTAGCGTGCAGTTTCAGATAGATTCAACCAATATGGGCGCTCTAATTACAGCACCCCCCTATAATTATTCATGGAATACCGCCTTACACAACAATGGTAGCCATACTCTCACTGCAATTGCCAGGGATGCGTCTGGTAATCAAGCCATATCTGCCCCCGTCACTGTTACTATTACAAATGCTGATTCACGTGGACAGGTTGGCGAGTGGTCACCGTTAACAAGCTGGCCTTTGGTTGCCATTCATGCCAATTTGCTCAAAACTGGTAAGGTGCTTCTTTGGGGGCATGATGTCGAGGTAACCAGTCCACTTGTATGGGATCCCGCGACGGCCGAGTTTACTGCTACTCCACTTGTTAATGAAGAGCTTTTCTGTGCAGGTCATGTCAGCCTAGCAGACGGACGGGTATTCTTAGCAGGTGGTCATAAACTGGGTAGCGGCCAAGATGGTATCAAGTCTACCTACCTTTATAATGCCGATCTTAACACTTGGACTAAGAGCGGAGATATGGCCTATGATCGCTGGTATCCCGGAGTTACGAAGCTAGGGGATGGTCGAGTGGTGATCGCCAGTGGGCAGATTGTGACCGGTAGTTTTGCCAATATCCCAGACTTATATGATCCTAGCACCGGCTTATCTACAGCAATTCCGTCAATCAATACAAGTCAATTGCAAGAGCAAGAGTATCCAGCCAACTTCCATTTGCCGAATGGAAAAATATTGGCTATTTCCCCCGAATTTGGATCAGTCCAACTTATGGGCGCAGATGCAAGTAGTTGGACGAACGTTAATACAACGCCTATTCCTTTGGGTTCAGCTGTACAGTATCGCCCAGGGAAAATACTGATGTCTGGGGGGGCTCCAGCCTATCAGAATCCATCCGTGAAACTTACGGCGGTATTGGATATGAATGCGTCGACACCAACGTGGCGAATGACTGCTCCTATGTCTTTTGGTCGTGATATGCACAATTTGGTCATGTTACCGACAGGCAAGGTACTTGCCGTAGGGGGGGCGACCATTGCTTATCAACAGAATGCCAGCGGTACGTTGCCGACAGAAGTTTGGGATCCAATCACGGAAACTTGGGCTACTGTAGCTTCGCTTAATGCGCCTCGGGTTTACCATTCGACCGCCTTGCTGCTGCCAGATGCTCGGATACTTGCGGCGGGAGGAGGGCAAAATGGCTCTCTCCCTAATCAATTCTCTGCCCAAGTTTATTCCCCCTCTTACCTTTTTAAAGGCGCGCGGCCAATTATTACGAGCGCTCCAGATTCAGTGCCGTATGGAGCTACTACGTTCACGGTCGACAGTCCTGATGCCGCATCTATAGCTTCGGTAGCCCTTATTGCAAACGGTTCAGTAACGCACTCTACGGATATGAACCAGTTTTATACGGAACTTCCATTCACTAAGACCAACGGTCAATTGAGTATTTCCACCCCTCTGAACGGAAACCAAGTGCCGCCTGGGCATTACATGCTATTTATTGTAGATTCTGCTGGTGTGCCTTCCGTTGCGCGAATCGTCAAAATAGGTTCTGCTTCCTCGGCGTTCACAATTACTACCACTTCATTATTAGGTGGTACCTTGGGCACAGCCTACGCTTCTTCGTTGACATCAGGTGGCGGTGTTTCCCCATATACTTGGTCTATCACTAGCGGTTTATTGCCAAATGGTTTGGTGCTGAATAGCAGTACAGGTTCCATTGTAGGAACACCTACAGTTGCAGGTACTTTCAGCTTCACTGTTCAGGTGTTCGATTCGAGCAACAAGATCGCAAGCCGCAACTTGAGTATCGTGGTTGGGACAGGGCAACAAGCATCGACGATTGGACTTTCAACTGTTGGTAGTTTGTTGGACAGTGGAGGCAGCAACTATCTGAATGGTACCAAGGTGGTCACAACTAGTGGCGGCACTATTGTATCCATGTCGGTGTATGTCGGTAGTATTGACGCTGTCAGTAGTAATCGAAATTTTCAACTGGCAATCTACACGAACAGCGGCAATACACCAGGAACACTGGTGGCACGTTCAGCGAGTGGTACACTTGCGGCAAATTCGTGGAATACATTGCCGATAAGCGCCACTTTGCAGCCAAATTCAACCTACTGGTTAATGTACAATACAAACGGCAGAACCGATTCAGTAAATAATATGTACTATAATAATGGAAGCAGTGGGCGAGGAGCGTTCAGCAGCAATTCAGTTAACTTTGGGGTTTGGCCCACTAGTTTTCCGGCTGCGACTTTAACTGCGGGTGCTTACTCGCTCTATGCCACTTTTGGCTCATAAATGACGTTCCTATCGGATTTTTATTATTGCCGTCATCGTTTTGAAAAGTGGTTTTTGAGTGTTTAGAGTTTCTCTTGTTTAATAGGTCTTAAGTAAGAATTGTTAAAATTGCAATGATCAGTAAAGATGTTCAAATTAACGTTGAAACTGGTCATATTTCACTCTGGTTGCGTTAAGAACTGTTTTTGCATAGATTTTTGTTTAAATATAAAAACGTTTGCCACCATTTACATTAGAACAAAGGGGATATCATGATTAAAATTGGTGTTATCGGATACGGCTACTGGGGGCCTAATCTGGTGAGAAACTTTGCCGAAACTCAAGGGTTAACAGTTGCCTGTGTGGCAGATCTGGATCCCAAAAAATTGGAAACTGTTCAAAAGCGTTACCCTGGGATAAAAACAACCACACGCTTCGAGGATATGATCAATGATCCGTCCATTGATGCTATTGCTATAGCTACACCTGTCAGTACTCACTTTGATCTGGGAATGGCGGCTCTGAAAGCTGGAAAGCATTTGTGGTTGGAAAAGCCTATGACGGAGACGTCTGTCCAAGCGCGCCAACTCGTTGATGAAGCTGAAAAGCGCAAGCTGGTGTTGATTGTTGATCACACATTCATATATACAGGGGCTGTTCGTAAAATAGCTGAAATTGTTAGAAAAGGCGACCTTGGTAGTATGTATTACTATGACTCAATACGAGTCAATTTGGGTTTGTTTCAGCGTGATGTTAGCGTTATTTCAGACCTCGCTGTACATGACTTTGCGATTTTAGACTATTTATTGGGTGAACAACCGATAGCTGTTTCAGCTGTAGGAACTAACCATTTTCCCGGCACGCCAGAAAATTTAGCTTATATCTCGTTATTTTATAATTCAGGAATGATTGCACATTGTAATGTAAATTGGTTGGCACCTGTAAAAGTGAGGCAGATCCTTATAGGTGGCAGCAAAAAAATGATTACTTATGATGACTTAGAGCCAAGTGAAAAAATTAAGATTTACGATAAAGGCATCAGCTTCACCGATGATCCCCAAAAAATCTATGAAATGCGGGTAGGTTATCGTACCGGTGATATGTGGGCTCCCCAATTAGATGGCAGTGAAGCACTAAAAATTGAAGGCGAGCATTTCGTTGACTGTATCGTAAACAGTAAAGTACCACAGACCGATGGCTTGCTCGGTATGCGTGTGGTGCAGTTAATTGAAGCAGCGACCCGTTCGATGAATGAGCATGGCCGATCTGTAAAACTCAATGGAATATCAATGTTGCGTGGGAGTGAGGTAGCATGATCCCGTTTGTCGATCTTAAGGCTCAATATGCCAGCATTAAAGATGAAGTTAACACTGCTATACAGCATGTGCTGGAAACCTGCCAGTTTACTTTGGGTAGTGAAGTAGCCGCATTTGAAGAGGAATTTTCCACGTACTGTAGTGCTGAGTATGGAATTGGTGTCAATACCGGCACCAGCGCATTGCATCTGGCATTGCTTGCGGCTGGGATTGGCCCAGGTGATGAAGTGATTACGGTACCCTTTACTTTTGTTGCAACGGTAGCATCGATTTACTATGCCGGTGCAAAGACTGTATTTGTGGATATTGACCCACAAACTTTCACAATGGACGTTAAGGCGATAGAAGGTGCTATCACTGAACGAACCAAAGCCATTATCCCCGTACATCTATACGGACAGCCAGCGGATATGGATCCAATTCTGGAAATTGCTAAACGGCATAATCTAGTGGTAATCGAAGATGCCGCTCAAGCCCACGGAGCTGAGTACAAAGGAAAGCGAGTCGGAAGTTTAGGTGATATGGGATGCTTCAGTTTTTATCCCGGTAAAAACTTGGGCGCGTATGGCGAAGGTGGAATGGTAGTAACGAATAATCCTGAATATACTCGTACTATCAGGATGTTGCGTGATTGGGGTGCAGAAAAAAAATACCATCATGTGCTTAAAGGGTACAACTTTCGTTTAGAAGGCATTCAAGGGGCGGTACTTAGAGTTAAGTTGAAATATCTGGAGGAATGGACCGAAGCACGAAGAACGGCTGCAGGGCACTATAATCAGCTATTAGCCAACACGGGGATACTGACACCAAAAGAAATGAGCTATGCACGCCATGTCTATCATGTTTATGCGATTCGGACCAAGAGCCGAAGCGAGTGGCAAGAAGCGTTGAATGCCAAGGAAGTTCAGACCGGGATTCATTACCCGATTCCAGTACACTTGCTGCCTGCTTATTCTGATTTAGGGTATGTGGCGGGTGATTTTCCTCATTCAGAACAGGCTTCAAATGAAGTGCTTTCGCTGCCTATGTTTGCGGAGCTAACTCCAACACAACGTGAAGAAGTTTGTGAAGCGGTTGCACTACTTGCAAGAAAATAATTGGTTGAGTAGGGTAGGGCAGGGAATAATTGAGCATGGAAGTAGAAAAACAAGGATTATTGATTTTCCCTTATAACGGAAATGCTGTAGAAGCGCTAGATTGTATCGGAGATAGTTATCGGTTTATTGGTTTTGTTGACGACACTCCAGAGAAAATGGGGGTTACTCCACAGGGGCATTCTGTATTGGGAAGGGAAGCATTTTCTAAATATCCCGAAGCGTTCGTATTGGCTGTTCCTGGAAGTCCCAGTTCATACAAATCACGAAAAGAAATCATCAATAACTTGGGGCTGAGGGATGATTGCTTTGCTAGGGTCATCCATCCTGCTGCCAGAGTGTCTCCTCTTGCATCGATTGGATCTAATGTATTGATAATGGCGGGAGTAGTGATTACCAGCAATGCTGTTATCGGCTCCCATGTCTGTATTCTCCCTAATACAGTCGTACATCACGATGTTACGGTGGGTGATTGGACGCTAATTGGTTCTAATGTAACTATTGCCGGTAATACGGTTGTCGCGGAAAACTGTTACGTTGGAAGTGGTTCAACTGTTATGAATGGCCTCAGGATCAAATCAGGGGCTTTAATCGGGTTGGGTAGCAATGTTATCAGGGACGTGGAACAGGATTCTCGGGTGGTCGGTAATCCAGCAAAGATACTTGGATAAAAGGCCTTTGTAGTGGTTAATAATGATCGTCGAATGAGATGTAAGTATATCTTAATTGTACAGCTTTGAATAATCATGCTGGCATACTTGTGCCAGTTGTTACAGTAATAATAGAGATCAAAAACAAAAAGGGTTGAAGCCAAAGAATGGAAATAAAAGATTCGAATATACTTGTGACGGGCGGCTGTGGTTTGGTGGGTTCGACGACGATAGACTTGTTATTAAGGGATTATTCTCCTGCGCGTATCGTTATTCTTGATGACTTGAGTCGAGGTACATTGGCAAATATCGAGCATTCGCTGAAAGATCCCCGTGTCACTCTGGTGCGTGGTGATATTCGTGATGTCAATGTTGTGCATAAAGCAACGCAAGGTATGGACGCTGTTATTCATATGGCAGCACTACGTATCACCGCCTGTGCGGCTGACCCGCGCGCGGCGTTCGGGGTGATGTGCGATGGAAGCTTTAATGTCGTAGAAGCCGCACAACTAGCGGATGTAAAAAAAATTGTTACCGCTTCTTCTGCATCAATTTATGGTTTGGCCGATACTTTTCCAACACATGAAGATCATCATCCGTACAACAATCGCACATTGTATGGTGCCAGTAAAATCATGCTGGAAGGTCTGCTGAGATCGTACAATGACATGCACGGATTGCCTTATGTGGCTTTACGCTATTTCAATATTTACGGTCCCAGAATGGATATTTATGGAAAATATACCGAAGTTCTGATTCGCTGGATGGAAAGGATTGCCTCTGGGCAGCCCCCGCTCATTCTCGGTGATGGTAGCCAAACTATGGATTTTGTATACATTGAAGATGTCGCACGGTCGAATATCTTAGCCTTAGAATCGAAAGCCATCGACGACGTATTTAACGTGGCTAGTGGACAGGAGACCAGTCTCAATGAGTTAGCATCAGCCTTGCTTAAGGTGATGGGTTCTAATCTTAAGCCGGAATACGGGCCTGAACGAACAGTGAATTCAGTTTCCAGACGTTTGGCAGATACAACGAAGGCTGAAAATAAGCTTGGCTTTAAGGCAACAATTGGTTTAGAAGACGGGCTTACGCGGCTAGTGAGCTGGTGGCAGGCAAACAAAACGGCGGTGTAATCATGATTCCTATTACTAAACCTGTGATGGGTGAGAACGAGGCAGAGGCCGCAAGGCGCGTCATTTTAAGTGGCTGGACCACTCAAGGCCCAGAGGTTGCTGCTTTAGAAAAGGAGTTTGCCGAATTCGTAGGTGCGTCTTACGCATGCGCTGTGTCCAATTGTACCACCGCTCTGCATTTAGCGCTGCTAGCGGTAGGCGTGCAGCCTGGTGATGAAGTAATTACCGTGAGTCACTCCTTTATAGCAACGGCTAACGTAATTCGTTACTGTGGTGCTAAACCAGTGTTTATAGACATTGAGCCAGACACGTTCAATATGGATTCGGCACAAATAGAAGCCGCGTTGACGGATCGTACATGCGCTATTTTGTGCGTACATCAGATAGGGATGCCTTGCGATCTTACCGCTATCGTCGAAATAGCACGTCGCTATTCAATTCCTGTTATCGAAGATGCTGCGTGTGGTGTCGGCAGTGAAATTCTTTGGCAAGGTCAATGGGAAAAAATTGGCAAGCCGCATGGAGATATTGCCTGCTTTTCATTCCACCCGCGCAAAGTGATTAGCACGGGTGACGGTGGGATGATTACCACCGCTAACGTGGAGTGGGATGAGAAATTCAGGTTGTTACGCCAACATGGGATGAACGTGCCTGATACCGTCCGCCATGGAGCCAGTCAGGTTATCTTTGAAACCTATCCAATTGTCGGTTACAACTTCCGCATGACTGATATACAAGCAGCTGTGGGTAGAGAGCAGCTTAAACGCTTGCCAGATATAATTTCTAAACGTCGGGTCTTGGCTGTGCGCTACAAGTCGCTGCTCGCTGAGATTCCTGGTCTCGGCTTACCAGTAGAACCCGATTGGGCACGCAGTACTTGGCAAAGCTTTTGTGTTCGTTTGCCAACAGGGATTGACCAACGGCAGGTTATGCAATCCTTGCTAGATGCGGGGGTGGCCAGTCGTCGTGGCGTTATGTGCTCACATCGTGAAGTTTCATATCCACCCGAAACTTGGTCTTGTATTGGTAGAAACGAGAGCTGCAATTGCGTTGTTGGTTTCTGCCAGAAACTTCAATACAGCCAAGAAGCGCAGGATCATACGATTATCCTACCTTTATTTCCGCAGATGAGTTTTGAAGAACAAGATTTTGTTGTAAATGCACTCCGTGATGCTTTGCTGATGTTAAGCCAATAGTAGTTAAATTATCAATTTTCATGGAAAAGAACGCTAAAACGCTGACCGATTATCTTTACCTCGCAAAAAGACGCAAGTATTACATTGTAGTAACTTGGTTGCTGGTCAGCATAATATCTATAATTGTCGCGTATTTTATACCCAAGACTTACCGCTCAACGGCGACAGTGCTGATCGAGGCGCCGCTTCCAACAAAGCTATTCGAGTCGACAGCATCTCAATATGCAGATGAGCAGATTCAATCAGTTTATCAAAGGCTCATGACGACCGATAATGTGTTTTCGATAATTGAATCGAATGGCCTTTATGACGATATTAAGAATGATTATACGAGACATGAACTAGCAGATTTTTTCAGAGATAGTGCTGAAGTTGAATTGGCGGCTTCTTCGTTAACACCTAAAACCAACTCTGGCATGGCTGAAATTGCCTTTAATATTTCATTTAGTGATAGTGATGCAACAACAGCCAAAGACATTGTTAGTAATTTAGTCGCTTTATTTATCGAACAAAATGATAAGTCCCGAACTCAACGCGCTATAAAAGCGACTGATTTCCTTATGGAGGAATCGAACAAGCTAAACCGAGATCTTCAAGATATTGACAATAAGATCGTAAAATACAAGGAACAAAATAACTTCAGTTTGCCGGAGCAAGCACAAGGCAATCTCGCAGGTATAGACCGCGCGGAGAACGAACTAAGGGACACCGATAGCCAGATTAGGGCTACGAAAGAAAGGATTGCTTTTTTGACATCAGAGCTGGCAAGAGCTCAAGAAATACTGCCGGGCAAGCTTGATGATAAAGCACCACAGAGCAAAGATGAAGCGCTAAGAACTTTGCGAGTACAATACCTTCAGCTTTCTAGTATCTATTCCCCTTCACATCCGTCGGTGATTCGGCTAAAGCGCGAAATAAAGATGCTAGATCCGACATTTGTAGGGCAATCAGACGAAAAACATATTCCCAATCAATTGGCGGGTAGAAAACAAATTGATAGTCTGGATCAACAATTGCCAGGTTCGCAGATCGAAGACAAGGATGTGAATAGCCACAATACAAACCCAGCTTACCTGGGTGTAGAAGCACAATATAAAAGCAGTCAGTCAGAACTTCAATCATTAATGCAAAAGCAGGATTACCTGAAAGCAAAGCTTGAAAAAATGCACAATCTCCTTTCTTTGGCTCCACAAGTTGAAAAGGGATATAACGACTTGATAAGAGCGCGGGATAATACGACGAAGAAATACACTCAGCTCAAAGAAAAATGGCTAGATGCTAAACTTGTCCAAACGCAAGAAGAACAACAGCAAGGGCAAACGCTTACCGTCATTGAACAACCTGTTATTCCTACACATCCAGAAAAAGCGATAAGAAGAAAGGTAGCTATTGGCGGTTTTTTTCTGGGGTTATTTGCAGGTATCGGGCTTGCTTTCCTTGTCGAGTTTTTGGATCCAAGGCTCACTGGATACCGCGCTATCGCGGAAGCAACTGGTCTTATGCCAATAGTTGTTCTTCCCTACATTGAGACTCCATCCGAAGAAAATAATAAAATTGCAAAACAGCGAAAAGAAAAAAAAATTGTGGCTTGCACTATTGTGATGGGTATTTTCTTAGCTATAGCAGCTATATTTTACTTTTTTGCACCTTTTGTATATAGCTGAAGCAGATTTGAGGAGATTTTAGTCGTGTCAAATAGTTTTAATAATCTTGGGAAAATATTGGAAGGTATAGTCACCGATAATGGCTCGGATAGCAATTCCCTAGATTCGATCAAGTATGCGAAAACTCGAACAATGACCCTTGATTCTAAGATGTTAGAAGAGAACCGGATCATTATGGGATTAAATAATGATCAAAACGCAGATTTATTTCGTGTTCTCCGGACGAATATCCTGAAACAACTTAGGGAAAATAATTGGAATAGCTTTTTTGTCACGAGCGCAACGCCAGACGCGGGTAAATCGGTAGTGGCTATTAACTTGGCGATTGCGATTGCGTTGGAGGGTAATCAGACGGTTCTCTTGGTCGATGCTGATCTCAGGCGTCCAAGCATCAGCCATCATCTAGGTCTTAAGTGTGACTTTGGATTTATCGATTATTTATCGGGGAATGTTCCACTGGAACACATTTTGATACATCCACAGATAGAGAATTTAGTGTTGTTACCTGGGAAAGACTCAAAAATCAACCAATCAGAATTAATTTCATCTCCCAGAATGATTGATTTTATCAAAGAAATAAAATCGCGTTACGAATCCAGAATCATCATTTTTGATATACCCCCAATTTTTGTAGCAGATGATGCCTTGCTGTATATGTCTTACTGTGATGCGGCTCTTTTTGTTGTAGAGGATGAAAAAAATACGTCCGATGAACTTTTACATGCGATGCATATACTTGAGGAGACAAACCTATTAGGCTTGGTTCTTAACAAGTCAAGGCAACCACTACCATCGTATAAATATGGCTATAGTTACGGATATGGATACTCGAATGGAACTGTGCGTAATTGATAGAGTTGTTATTTAAGCACTAGTAGCTTAAGCGATAATAGATAAGCAAAATTTTTAACACACCAACTTACATAACTTAATGAAAATTTGGATTGATCTTGATAATACGCCACATGTGCCTTTTTTCAAGCCTATCATCAGGGAATTGGAGCAGCGTGGATATACTATCGTTTTGACTGCTCGGGATGCTTTCCAAGTCTGCGAATTAGCTACGCTTTTCGGATTGACCTATAAAAAAGTTGGAAAACATTATGGTAAGAATCCTTTTCTTAAAGTGCTGGGACTTTGCTGGCGGAGCATGCAATTATTGCCATTTGTGTCTCGTGAAAAACCAATGCTAGGTCTCTCTCATGGTTCACGGTCACAAATATTCCTATGCAATCTGCTACGCATACCAACTGTGATGATCATGGACTATGAACACGCACAGACCCCCTTATTGTTACAGCCTAAATGGGAAGTAATTCCTGCTGCCCTTTTGAATGAAAATGTCCAGTGTAAAAATGAAGAAAGAATTCTTAGTTATGAAGGGATAAAAGAGGATGTATATGCCCCCGAGTTTAAGCCTGATGGGAGTATTGTAGCCGAACTTAATCTTAGCGATGATGACATAGTGGTGACTGTTAGGCCTCCAGCAAACGAAGCGCATTACCACAATCCAGAAAGTGATGCTCTTTTTATTTCGTTCATGGCAAGGGTTTGCACTACACCAAGAATCAAGGCTATCCTTCTGCCTCGAAATAAGCTTCAAGAAACGCAAATAAGAAATAATTGGCCGCAGTGGTTTGAAAACACTCATGTGATTATACCCAAACAAGCAATGAACGGTCTCAATCTGCTTTGGCATTCCGATTTGGTGGTAAGTGGGGGAGGGACCATGAATCGTGAGGCGGCGGCGTTGGGTGTTCCGGTTTACAGCATCTTTCGTGGGAAAAGCGGCGCTGTTGATCGCCAGTTGCAAGATGAAGGAAGGCTAGTGTTGATCGAAAACGTTGAAGATGTAAGCAATAAAATTGTTCTTCAGCGCCGCAGCAAAGAAATTACCCCGATAGGTTTAAATCCTCAAAAAGTGCTATACACTATAATAGGACATGTTGATGCAATAATGATGAAAGAGTATCCCCTAGAACGTAACACTAAGCATTCCAAATCGAAGTGATCATGAGCAAAAAACTTAAAACTCTCATTATTGCAGGAGCTAGGCCAAACTTCATGAAAGTGGCTCCTATCATTCAGCAAATACAAAGGTATTCTGAGGATGTGGCTAACAATGGAACGCAGTTAGAGTATCGGTTGATTCATACCGGCCAGCACTATGATGAAAAAATGTCAGATGTTTTTTTTGCGGAACTGGGCATTCCTGCACCTGACATCAACCTAGCTGTTGGTTCTGGCTCTCATGCAGAGCAGACCGCCAATGTGATGATAAAATTTGAGCCCATTTGTGAACAGGAAAAACCAGACTGGGTGGTGGTGGTGGGAGATGTTAATTCAACCCTAGCCTGTACCTTAGTTTGCGCTAAATTGGGCATCAAGGTGGCACATGTGGAAGCGGGTCTACGTAGCTATGATCGCAGTATGCCGGAGGAGGTGAACCGAATCGTTACGGATGCGCTTGCAGATCTGTTGCTGACACCGTCAGCCGACGCAAATGAAAATTTAATAAGGGAAGGGATTCCCGCTTCAAAGATAAGACTTGTCGGTAATGTAATGATTGATTCTCTGATGAACAATCTCGAAAAAGCCCGGTCTAGCCCAATCTTGGATAGAATTGGCTTAAAACAGAAGGGTTTTGTCTACGTGACCCTACATCGCCCGTCCAACGTCGATAAACAATCGGCGCTGACTTTACTGATGAGCGCATTAGGAAAGGTCGCAAAAGAATTGCCTGTCGTGTTTCCAATGCACCCAAGAACACGCAAGATGTGCGAACAATTTAATATTCCATTGGATGAAATTGATGGCCTACAAATTGTAGACCCACTCGGCTATCACGATTCCCTTTGTCTTACGGAGGCAGCGCGGTTTGTTCTCACAGATTCCGGCGGACTACAAGAGGAAAGTACTTACTTCAAAACGCCATGCCTGACGCTGCGTTCAAATACGGAGCGTCCGGTCACTGTCACTATGGGCAGTAACAAACTTAGTAATTTGGATCGGCTTTCCGCCGACATTGACGAAGTGCTCGGTCGGAACACTACAATCGGTCAGATACCGCCACTCTGGGATGGTAGGACATCGGAGCGTATTATTAGTAGCATTATTGAGGCTAGTTAAATCTTTTCATGCTGGTAAGAATAGTAGCCTTGGACATAATTTTGTTTAAAAGAAAAACAGCAAATGCCTCTGTGTTCAGCGATCAGCCTGTGTATGTGACAGACGTGGAATATAGATTCCGATAAGGGGAATAAGTTAGTGCTAAAGATTATATTAACTCTCGACTACGAGATTCACGGAAATGGTGATGGCAGCCCCCATGATTTGATGGTTGAACCCACTTATAGGCTACTTCAGTTATGTGATAAGTATGGAGCTAAACTATCTATCATGGCGGACGTAGCTGAAATCTTGAAATTTAAGGAATTCAAAGATAAAAATGGACGCGACGATTATTACTACGATGCCATCGTAGACCAATTACGTTATGCGATAGAGACAGGTCACGACGTTCAATTGCACATTCACTCATCCTATTTTAATGCAAGGCACGACAATGGGGGCTGGATACAGGATTGGTCGGAATATAACTTCGCCGCTTTACCTTACGAACGAATGGATTGGATGGTCGACACCTGCAAAGAGTTTCTCGAAACACTTCTTAAACCAGTAGATCCTACGTACCGATGCATTGGTTTTCGTGCGGCTAACTGGTCGGTTAGGCCATCCCAGAATGTTGTAAGGACTCTAATTAAAAATGACATTACCATAGATACATCTATCTTCAAATATGGACACCGAAACGGCATTGTGACTTTCGACTATTCTGAGGCGTATAGTCATATTCTTCCTTGGAGAGTTAAAGAAGATGATATCTGTAGCCGTGATGATACCAGTGAGCTGTGGGAACTACCAATATACAGTGAAAAGCGCTGGATCGGTGCGTTTCTGACATTCAATCGTATTTATCGTGCAGTCATGGGTAGACATCACAGAATCCGACGCGAAGAGGGATCGAATATACAACGTGGCGGCAAGGCTAAGGTTGCTCACACTAAGATGAGGGCATGGATGGCTACAGTATTCCAAAAACATGCTTGGAAAGCTGACCTCAATCAGTGCACAAGCAAGCAATTGATTAATGCCGTGAATAAGGCATCAAACGAGTATGATAGTCAAAAAGACAAGTTGATACCATTTATTCTCATAGGTCATTCAAAGCTGTTCACACAGCGAAATGAACGAAGCCTCACGCCTTTTCTCGAATATTGCTCACAACATCCAGATAAATTTGAGTTTGACACTTTGGGTGGAATAAATCGGTTCAGAAAGCAGTGGAAAACTCTATCATGAGCAACTCAAGCTTTGTTTTCTCATTGTTTACTTGTCAGTTTTTTATAATCTAGATGTTTCGTCGGTATTGGAGATAGTATGGGAATCGAGCAAGCTATTGCACCGTACATTATTATCACACCTGCACATAATGAGGAGGCTTTCATCAAGAAAACGATCCAAGCGATGATTAACCAAACCGTTCGGCCAGTTAAATGGATTGTAGTGAATGATAACTCGACAGACCGC
This sequence comes from Methyloglobulus sp., assembly GCF_040079455.1. Lineage (GTDB taxonomy): Bacteria > Pseudomonadota > Gammaproteobacteria > Methylococcales > Methylomonadaceae > Methyloglobulus. Next base: position 32,283 of record NZ_JBEBKJ010000031.1, read on the forward strand.
ACGAGGGAAATCGTTGAGCAATACGCGGAACAACATGATTTTCTTAGTTTGCTTAATTTGAGCCGAGTAACTGGCAGGAATTTCGGCAACAAAGTACGTGCTTTTAATTATGGATTAAACGAAGCGCAGCTTTACGACTACCAATATATTGGTAATCTAGACGCGGACATCTCTTTGGAGAAGGATTACTTCGAAAAAATTCTTTACGAGTTTGATAGGGAATCGAACCTAGGAATCGCTGGCGGTATGGTTTCTACGCGTATCGGCGATAAATTTGTCAGTCAGGATGTATCGCTCGATAGCGTGGCTGGTGCTGTCCAATTATTCCGGCGCGAGTGTTTTGAGCAGATTGGTGGATACCTGGCATTACCTCTAGGTGGAATTGATGCTGCTGCTGAGATTATGGCACGAATGAAAGGATGGAAAACTCGTACTTTCCCTGAACTTAGTGTACTTGAGTACCGTCGCACAGGTACGGCGACCGCTCAGCCGCTGGCATCGAGAGTAAAGGAAGGGCAACGTTTTCAATCGCTTGGATATAGCTTCTTGTTTCTATGTCTGCGCAGTATGTATCGCTTGATGGATCGACCAAGAGTTGTGGGAAGTGCAGCCACTATCTATGGGTATTTGAAAGGTGCGATTAAGGGAGATTCGATTGCATTGCCTCTTGATGTTGTGCGCTACCTAAGATCTGAACAACGAGGTAAGCTTGTGCGTTTACTGAGTTATTCTAAAAAGGACTAAGCTCTGTTGAGATTTGGTAAAACGCAAGCTATATCAAAGGATTGTGAGTTACTTGTGGAATAGACTAGTTGTTTTAAAAGGTCTATTTTTAAATCGTCAACAGGGTCTAGTCCGAAGTGTGATTTCGACAAATTATTTGCGTTTCAGCCTTGAAACCGCTGTTTCATATCAAAGATATTCAAGACATTAAATAAGATAAAGTATTTCTTTTAACCACGGATAAAGATATCCGCGTAGATGGAACTAAGGGTTCGATCATCATCAACTGTTTGAACGGTAACAACAACTAAAATAGGTAAAACCTTTATGTGCGGTATTTCCGGCATCTATGATCGATCAAGTAAGCCCATTGACCAAGCGACGCTCGAACGAATGACCACAGTTCTTAATCATCGTGGGCCGGACGGTGCGGGCTACTTTTTGGATGGTGAGATTGGATTAGGGCATCGTCGGCTCAGCATTATTGATGTAGAGGGCGGTGCTCAACCGATGTTCAATAAAGATGAAACATTACAGATAGTCTTTAATGGTGAGATTTACAACTTTATCGAGTTGAGAAATGAGCTTAAATCTTTCGGACATTCTTTCAAAACCTTATCTGACACTGAAGTGATTATCTACGCTTACGAACAGTGGGGGATAGATTGTGTCAATCACTTTAACGGAATGTTTGCCTTTGCTATCTGGGATAAACGTAAAAAAGAACTGTTTCTGGCGAGAGACCATCTGGGGATCAAACCCTTATATTATTCTTTGATTGGAGGGCGGTTGATATTCGCATCCGAGATCAAGGCGTTACTTCAAGTTCCGGATTGTCAGCGGGAAATGGGCGTGGATGCGTTGGCCGAGCTCTTTACGTTCCGTTATGTACCGTCGCCTAAGACCCTGTTTAAAGGTATCTTCAAATTGCCGCCGGGTCATCTGATGCTTGCAACAAAAAACGGTATCCAAATTAATCGCTATTGGAAATCGGTTCCGTGTTTGAGAAAGGACTGGCGAGAAGAAGAATTGATTGAAGAGTACCAAGTGTTGCTCGAAGACACAGTCCGACTGCAATTGAGGAGCGATGTGCCGTTAGGATTGTTCCTCAGCTCCGGAGTTGATTCAGGAGCTTTGCTGGCCATTATGAGCAAATACTCTACTGGACCAGTACAGACATTTACCATCGGATTCGAAGGTGGAGAAAAGACTAATGAGGTCGACGATGCTAAGGAGATGGCTCGTAGGTTTGGTGCAGAACACTATTTCAAGATGCTGAACTTTGAAGATTATTCTTCTTATTTTGAGCGTTATATGGAAGACCTGGAAGAGCCGGTTGCACATGAGCCTGCCCCAGCATTTTACTTTTTGGCACAGGAAACCAGCAAACACGTCAAGGTAGCTCTAAGTGGGCAAGGCGCAGACGAACCCTGGGCAGGATATGATCGTTATCTAGGCGTGAAGCTCTCGGCCTTGTACAGCCGTTTACCACGATTGCTTACGCAAAGATTTGCTCCACAAATCGCCAAAGTGCCGTTACCTATGGAACGGCTGAAACGTGGTATATCCTCTTTGTCGGAACCTGATATCTTGATTCGTTTCACAAAAATATACTCTTTCTTCAGTGCTGACATGAAAGCGCAACTCTATACAGGTATGCTCAAAGAACGTCTTGAAGTGGATCCTTACTGGACTAGAGAGGCATTACGGCGGTTACAGAAGGACGTGCAGCATCTCGATCCATTAACGCAAATGCTATATATAGATACACGCGCAAACTTGCCGGACGATCTACTCATGGTGGCGGATAAAACCTCAATGGCAAATTCATTAGAGGTGCGTGTACCTTTCTTGGATTATCGCTTGGTCGAATTTATTGAGAGCCTACCGCCGACCCTTAAGCTTAATTGGCTAACGGGAAAATACCTACATAAGAAGGCCATGATAAAGTGGCTACCCCAAGAAGTGGTTTATCGTAAGAAGAAAGGATTCGCACATCCAATAGCTGATTGGCTGCGTGGGTCAATGAAACCTCTCGTCGAAGACTGCCTCCTCAGTAGCGATTCATCTATTGCACAATACTTTGATCAGAATTACATGCGGCAGCTTGTTCAAAGACATCAGGAAGGAAAAGAGCAATACATGAGGCATATCTACCTATTAGTATCTTTAGAGCTATGGCATCGAAATTTCCTGAACAAGTAGCTATGACCATTGATCTTGATGGATTGCGTCCTCTGGACTTATCAATAATCATCGTCAATTGGAACTCGAAGGACTATCTTTTAAAATCAATTGCCTCAATTGAGGCTGAGACAAAAGGTATTGATTACGAGATTGTGGTGATCGATTCCGCATCTTTCGATGGCTCTGAAGAGATGTTGCGGCAAAATTATCCCCATGTTCTATTTATCCAGAGCAAGGTGAACATCGGTTTTGCGAGGGCAAACAACGAGGCATTTAAAGTGTCGTGTGGCCGAAATATATTATTTCTAAACCCAGATACCGAAATCGAAGTTTCCGCAATAAATGAGTTGTATACACATCTCGAATCTTTGCCTAATGTCGGTATTGTGGGCGCTAAATTATTAAACAGCGACAGGTCTGTTCAGGAAAGTTGCATTCGTGCATTCCCAACTATTTTAAATCAGATACTCGATTCCGATATGCTTCGCTACCTTTTCCCGAAATCTAGATTATGGGGTACGGAAGCGCTGCTGGCAAAAAATGAGTTGCCGAAAGAGGTGGATGCCGTTTCGGGAGCGTGTATGATGATGAAAAGATCGGTGTTTGAAAATATTGGGATGTTTAGCACCGATTACTTCATGTATTCGGAGGATATTGATCTATGCCTTAAGGTGCGTGATGCAGGGTATAGCACATACTACGTTCCAACTGCTATCATTGTTCACCACGGTGGTGGAAGCAGCTCACAAGCCATTGTAAACACTTTTTCTTCCGTAATGATGCTGGAATCTAGGTGGCGTTTCTTCCGAAAAACACGGTCATTGTGGTATGCCATATTTTATCGGCTTACAATATTCGGAGTATGCATCATCAGAATCGGGTTGTTGCTACTAATGCGGGTGGCTCAAAAGCTACGTGGAAGAAGATTTTCAGGTGGATCTGTGTTGAAAAAATGGGTGGCGAGGTTACGCTGGGCAGTTGGAGGTGAAAACTGGGTCAAGAGATACTAGAAGCCGTCAAGTTTGTTGTGTGTTGCAGGATTCACAGGGCAAGGGAAAGTATCCCACCACATTAACTTTCCTTTAGTTCAAATTAATTGACTGGGCTATGGAATAAGAAACCTCTGATTCAGGTTAATGGCTGTTTATCCGCCCCCCTTAAGAAAATATTTAGCAGTAGTAATAAATGCGTACTCAAGTTGATTCCATTCATAGTTCGAAGCTTACCACGAACGGAATCAAACAATGCCGTTCTTGAAGAGCTTAATCAGAAGTTCCTTTGGGTTGAATGTATTCGATTCTTTTTACATTTGGCAAATAAGATTCCTATATCACTGGGTTACGATTGGATATGAAGATTTCAAGCGATTGTTTTTGAATGTCTGTTTTTGAAATATTAATGGAACATAGAGTAAGAAAATTATATGTGTTAATTATAGTTATAAGGGGGTCTCTAAAAATCCCCTCTCCCTCTGGGAGAGGGCTAAGGTGAGGGTAAAACCACTTGATTTTAAAGCCCTCATCCCAACCTTCTCCCAAAGGGAGAAGGAGTTTTTGAATTTTTAGAGGTTACCATAAGGTCTTTGTTGGAGTGTGATTTTGGATATCCAGCCACTGAAAAATTGCTCGAACTCTGCCTGCGGCTGATTTTGGATTACTCTCTACAGGTGAGGTGATGTATTGTGAAATTTAAAGTAATTCAAACGTTACAAGAGTTGAAAACAGTTCAGCCTTATTGGGAGAGATGGCAGGATCATGCTAACAATGATTTTGCTCAATACAATCTTGTCTGTCAGCTTCGTCCAGAAATAGAGTCCCCATTCGTAATAGTTATAGAGAAAAATAATCAAATTTGTGCATTGTTGGTGGGACGCCTGGAGCGCACTCAATTTGCACCGTCCATTGGTTATTTGAGGCCTGTAAAGGTACCTACTAAAGCATTGGTTATTATTCACCAAGGCTTACTGGGTCAGTTAAACGAAGAAGGGGCTAAGGATACTGTGCATTATCTTCGGTCTTTGCTTAGTTCTGGTGTGGCAGATGCGATTGAATTTCATCACCTATCTGAATATTCGACGATACTGCAAGCTGTACTAGCTTACAATTCGCTCTGGTTCTGTGAAAAAAAGCTCAGTTGGAATACCCACAGGGAGATGGATATTCTAATTGAAGGAAAATTTATTGATTGTAAAGTGAAAGCTAAACATCGCACTCGGATTCGGAAAAAGCAGCGAGAATTAGAGTCGGCTTTCCCTGGTCGAGTTACTTGGCGTTGGTTGAGTCAATTTGATGATATACCTGCGCTATGTGTTCGGCTTGAAGAAGTAGCGGCGCTAACCTATCAACGGGGGTTAGGAGCTGGTTTTGTGGACAATGAAGAGTACCGCCAGCGTTTTGCCCTTTTTTCTCGACCAGGACAGTTGCGTGTGCAGTTGTTGGAAATTGATGGAAAAGTCAGGGCTTTTTGGTTTGGATTTATTTATCAAGGTGTTTTTCATTCCTCGGAGACTGGTTATGATTCAGATTTACGCAATTATGAAGTTGGAACCTTGATCTTCATTAGAATGGTTGACGAATTGGCGCAGGAAGGAGGTGTCCAAAAGCTCGATTTCGGGCTGGGGGATGCTTCTTACAAACAACGATTTGGAGATCATTTTTGGCGGGAGACGACCATCTGGTTGTTCGCGCCTACGGTAAAAGGGTTGATTCTTCGGTCAATGCTAAGAATAGCTATCATTATGGATAGCGTTGCGCGGCAAATACTTGAAAAATTGAAACTGACAGATAGAGTGAAAACCATCTGGCGGAAGAAAGTGGCAAAAGGTGAAATGGAAACTGATAAAAGCTAAAATGATGCATGAAATAGAATGCGCTATCAAACACAAATGAAACTAAATTAAGTTTTAGTTAAGGATTAAATATTAGCATTAATGCCTCCGAGAGTAGTACTCGAATAGTTCGTATTGTCATTATCCAAATCTTTTATAGGTTTACTTGAGTTTTTGTTAAAAACGTAAGCTGAATTTTTCAAAAATCCTTAAATATTTTTATCCATAAGGGGAGCTCTAATAATCCCCTCTCCCTCTGGGAGAAGGCTAGGGTGAGGGAAATAACCACCTGACTTTAAAGTGCTCATCCCAACCTTCTCCCATAAGGGAGAAGGGGCTTTTTGAATTTTTAGAGATTCCCTTAAGTTTTAGCAAGACAGCTTTAATTCCAAAAATGTGACAAGCGTCAAAGAAATTAGCATTTTTTTGAACTTAACTTGTATTCAAGAAAAAGGGCGTATAGACGGTTGCTTTTTTGACAGTCCTTCCGTGGTAGGAAAAAAGGGGGTGATTTGTATAAATTGAAAGTTTTAGTATTTTCGTTATTGTATTGATTGATATTGGGGGAAATAACATGAGGGAACCTCTAATAATCCCCTCCCCCTCTGGGAGAGGGCTAGGGTGAGGGATATAATTGCTTGATTTTATTACCCTCATTCCGGCCTTCTCCCAGAGGGAGAAGGAGTTTTTTGAATTTTTA
>NZ_JBEBKJ010000032.1:0-36650 GCF_040079455.1 Methyloglobulus sp.
GGTTTGGGCTAGGTTCTTCCAGGACATAGGCTATTGCTCGAACTTGAATAAAGGCTTATTTTACCCATTTTGGGGCTTGAGGTCGTGCAAAGGTCTCAACTGAATCAAAAAACCTGCAAAAGATTATGGATTCAGAGTTTTTTCTAGTTGGAAACCAATTGGGTTATTATTTTTGGTCTTTTTGGGGCGATTTTAGAATCGGTGCATCGCAATATTTTTCTCGATAGTGTATTCAAGGATATAGCCACTGTCTTTGGTGAAATAATAAAGGATTCCGATGCTTTTAAAGAATCATAGGAAGCGGAGCAAATGTTAGTCACATGCTCACAACAATAGCCGTAGCATGTTTCTAAGTTTTACCTAAGCTTTCATTCTTGGTCATTATGATTAATAGATAGAAAACTATATAAAAAGCATAGCTTATGCAACCTGCATATTCATAGGGATGGTAATGATAGCGTCATCAGGTATCTGCCAACGCAGCAGTTGATCTATGTCATCTATAGTTTGCGCTTTAGGTAACGCTGCAAACACGTGGCACAGGTACTGATAAGGTTCCAGTCCATTCAGTTTGGCGGTTTCGATCAGGCTGTATAGATTAGCACTGGCCTTGGCACCGTTTACGGTATCTGTAAACAACCAGTTGTTGCGACCAATCACAAACGGTCGGATCGCCCGCTCGACGCTGTTGTTGTCGATCTCCAAACGACCATCTTCGCAATAGACAGTGAGCGTTGACCATTGTTTGGCAAGGTAAGACAAGGCTGTGCCGGTCAAGCTGCTCGGGGTGATTTGGGTCAAGACGTGGTCGAGCCAAATCCTCATTTCGTTCAGGACGGGTAATGCACTTTCCTGACGGATTACTCTCTTTTGCTCAGAAGACAGATGTTTGATCTCAGACTCAATCCGGTACAGCTTTTGGATAGTAGCCAAGGCATAGCTGGCGATACTGTTGGCTTTTAGTGGATTCTCACCTTGAGCCTTAAGTGCTTCATCAAACTTTCTTCTCACGTGTGCCCAACAACCAAGCTGCCTCAAGCCATATTTGGTACAGACATTAGCATAAGCCGCATACCCGTCCGTTTGCAGATAGCCTTGATAGCCTTGCAATAACTGCTCAGCGATCGTTTGGCTTCTTGACGGTGCATAAGTGAACAGAATAATCCGCTGCTCTGGCGGCCCGCCACGTTGTATCCACATATAGGATTGCGTGCTGGCGGCCTTGCCGGGTTCTTTCAACACCTGAACTCGGGTTTCGTCGATTTGCTGGATGGGGTAGCCATTAATTTGCTCTTGCATAAGATTAATCAACGGTTGAATCAATTCGCCGCAACGGATCATCCAATTGGCTAAGGTGGCTCTGGGTAAATTAACCCCAATTCGGTCAAATTGCTTCGTCTGCAGGTACAGTGGTAAGCCGTCCAAAAACTTGCCGGTAACGACAAAGGCTAACAGGGCTGGCGAAGCGTTACTTTTGGGAATCGGCTGCGGTGGCATGGGAGCGATTTTGACACCATTACCACAGCATGGGCAGGCGTATTTCTTGCGGATATGGCGTAACACCTGCACTTTGGCAGGGATGATGTCCAACTGTTCGCTGATTTCAGTGCCGATTTCTTTTAAGGCGTGACCTTCAGGACACCGCTTCTGGTCGTCAGCAAGGTCATGAATAATTTCTATCCGAGGTAATTCGGCGGGTAGGGTTTTTCGTCCAGGTTTGTTGGCTGTTATTTTGGTGAGATTACTATTCTCAATGACGAATGGTGGCTTGTCATTTTCAGGTAGGTCGTTTTCACCAATGCTGTCATTTTCTGCATTGGCTTCCGCTTCGTTAAAAATATCCGCTTGTTCGGCGATATATTTCTCTGAATGGGCGCCGAAGCGTTTATGTAGTAACAACCGGATTTGTTCATGCAAATGGGCTTTTTGAGCATTTAGATGCTGAACTTCGCCTTGCAATTTGATCACAAGCTCACGCAAAGCAGCAATGTCATACGGCAGGTCAAGTGGTTGTTCCATAACGCTTATTATACTGTAATCTTGTATATTAAGCGATTGAAAATACAGTAATACCACTACAATACTGAGTGATAGTTCAAGGTCTGGTGCGGCTTCATCCGATTGACATCGAACCCCGATAATAACCATTTCAGTTGTTGGATAGTCAAAGAGACAACACCTGTATTATTGGCTTTTGGCCAAACAAAACGGTCTTTCTCCAATCGCTTTTGCCATAAACAAAAACCGTTGCGCTCCCAGTATAAGGCTTTGATGGCATTTGATCGGCGATTGCTGAACACGAATACCGCTTCGGCGAAGGGATCAAGCTTCAGTTGTGCCTCAACTAACACTGCCAAACTACTCATGCCCTTGCGAAAATCGACCGGCTTGGCGCAAATATACACCGACCAAGTTGGTTCAGAAAACTGCATCATAGGCGGAGTTGGGCTAATGTTTTCAGTAAACCGGCAAAATTATCAGGCTTGATCCCGACCAGCTCGCAGTCGATACCATTGGGCAGACGAAAACGTAATGAAATTAACCCGTCTTTAATGTTAGAGGTTGGTTCGATTGGTTTAACCGTGACGCGGTGAAATACGGTGGTCGCTGGTTCTGGCTTTGCTAGCCCTCGCTTTTTTAACCTAGCGTGCCAGCCATAAAAGGTATTCTCCACCAAACCTTGGCTGCGGGCATAACCCGCAAGGCTAAACTCGGACTGTTGCCAACGATGATAGTGGTCAAGCCAATACTGCTCCTGTTCGGTTAGGGAATTGTTATCAGTTTTGTCATGTTCTGACGACGTTTCGGACATAACCGCAACCTCATATTCAAAATGAAGTTACTTTGACACAATTTTAACGGCTAGGAATAGATGCAGTTAATCGAGCGCTTACGTCCAAACTTGCTTGTGTTGAATGTTGTCTATTGAACAATAGGCCCTCATTTTCGAAAGTATTGCTCAGTATTTTTTAATTTTATTCGGGAATAAGCCAAAACAAGTCCTCAAGTCTAATGTAATTTATTAACTAAATTATTTAACAGGCTGATAAAAATACAATTTATTTTTATCTGTTTGTAGCGTCAACGCTATCCCTGGTTTGCCTCTAAGTTATTGTCAAAAAAGATATTTTTTTATTTTAATTCCCCTTTGCTTGTGCTATTCTAAATTCAAGTGGATGTTTTGTGGCGTTCAAGTGTGGCTTCGTGGTGTTTTGTGGAGCTAAATAGCAAAAAACGTACGGAGGAATCTTGTTTCGAGGTAATACCACAGTCAATCTCGACGAAAAAGGTCGTTTTGCTATCCCAACTCGTTATCGGGGCCGGGTGCAGGAGATTTGTGCGTGTCAACTGGTCGTTACCGTAGCTGTAGATGAGCAATGTGTCGGCATGGATGGTTGTCTTTGGATATATCCCTTGCCTGAGTGGGAAGATCTCGAAAAAAAAATAAAAGAATTGCCCGCTTTCAGCAAAAGAGGGACGAAGTTAAAACGATTCTTAATCGGTAGTGCCAATGAATGTGAAATGGATTCCCAAGGTCGCCTTTTGTTGCCTGAAAAATTAAGAAAATTTGCAAACCTAGACAAACGGGTTGTTTTAGTAGGTCAGCTTAATCGTTTTGAAGTTTGGAATGAAGAAGCGTGGAGCATAGAAGAAAATCAATTTATGGATAAGGATGACACTGACGGTCTGGATGATTTAGGCAGTTTGTCTTTTTAAACGTAGTCAAGGTGCAGCACAAACCCGTTATGCTGGCTGAGTCTTTGGAGCAGTTGGCAATCAAGAAAGATGGTATTTATCTGGATGGCACGTTTGGACGGGGCGGACACAGCCAAGGAATATTGTCATCGCTAGGTGGGTCGGGGCGGTTGTTAGCGTTTGATCGCGATGTCGATGCAGTTGATTCAGATGTGGCGAGGGCAATGCTTGAGGATAAGCGCTTTACCTTAAAACATAGTTGCTTTTCGGCTTTGGAAAGTGTGATCGCTGCTGAATGTTTAACCGGAAAACTAGATGGAATTTTGCTGGATCTGGGCGTATCGTCCCCGCAATTGGATAATCCTGATAGAGGATTTAGCTTTATGCAAGATGGCCCTTTGGATATGCGGATGGATAGCAGCGCTGATCTGACGGCAGCCAAGTGGTTATCCAGGATTGATGAAAAGGAATTGGTCAGGGTGTTATTTGAATATGGAGAAGAGCGCTTTGCCAGACGTATCGCCCATGCGATTGTTGAAACCAGGGCGGAAAGACCGTTAACAACAACACGAGAACTGGCGAGGCTTATTGAAGGCGTTATCCCAAAGCGAGAGAAACATAAACATCCGGCAACGCGCAGTTTTCAGGCGATACGGATAGAAGTCAATAAAGAGCTTGATGAATTGAAAGAGGTATTGCAGCAATCCATACGGGTACTGAACCAAGGCGGTCGCTTGGTGGTGATCTCTTTTCATTCCCTGGAAGACAGGATAGTCAAACAGTTTATAAGAAGTGAATCTGGCGCTAAGTACGACCCAGGTAAATTCCCTGTTAAGGAAGCGGATATAGCTAAAGGTGTTTTAGTAAAACGAGGCAAACCGTTGAAGGCAGATAAGTTTGAAATTGAACAAAACCCAAGATCACGTAGTGCGGTTATGCGAGTAGCCGAGCGGGTTTAGGTAATGGTAAATGATCGCGCTATAAGCCGAGTCAATATAGCAGTGCTAATAATTCTACTGGCTATGCTGATGATCTCGGCATTGGCGGTTATCTATAGTAAGAACGTCTCGCGTTCGATATTTATTGAAATTGAACGCCATGAACGAGCATTAGATCAATATGAGGTGGAGTGGGGGCAAATGCAATTGGAATTATCGACATTAGCTGAACAAAATCGCGTCGAGCGGATTGCCAAAGAACGATTAAAACTGGTGTTGCCGCCGCATGAAAGCATCATCTATATAAAGCCTTAGATGCAGATATTAACTAATACTAATAAACCACGGGAACAGGTCAGTAATTTTTCAGGAAGAAGGCGGTTTTTACTCGGCTTTATCATGAGTTGTATGTTGGTGCTTGTTGGTCGTGCCGTGCATTTGCAAGTGTTCAAAAAAGATTTTTTGCAGGAGCATAGCCACTATGTGGATACGGTATCTATTTCGTCCTACCGAGGCATCATAAAAGATAGGAATGGCGAAGCATTAGCAATCAGTTCTCCAGCACCGTCAATAGCGATCAATCCGAAGGAGTTAGCTTTGGACGATGAGGGTGTAATTACCCAAATGGAAAAAAAATTCAGAGCAGCCCATGGTGGTCAGAAGTTATCTGAAAGTCAAACCCAGGAAATAAAGGCGGCATACAAAACAGAAAAGGCAGGAAAGATTGCTCAACTGGAGAAATTACTGGATCTGCCTACCGGCAAGGTCAATAGCATTCTCGATGAAAAAAAAAGTAAGGGCTTTGCTTATCTGGCAAAAAAAATCAGCCCTAGCTTGGCAGAACAAGTAAAAAACTTAAAGCTGGCGGGTGTCGATATCCTTCGGGAATTCAAGCGGTTTTTTCCATCCGGTGAGGTAACCGCCCATCTGCTCGGCTTTACCAATGCGGAAGATGTGGGGCAAGTAGCGTTGGAGAAAAGTTATGAAGCACTCTTGAAAGGTACGGATGGAAAAAAACGGGTCATCAAGGATGGTTTGCATCAAGTCATCGCTGATGTAGAAAACATAGCATCTCCAATTCCAGGCAAAAACCTGGAATTGAGCATAGACAAACGAATTCAATATCTGGCCTACCGAGAGCTGGAAAATGCGGTCAAGGTCAATAAAGCTAAATCGGGCGCATTAGTGGTTTTAGATGCAAAGACGGGAGAAATACTGGCGGCAGTCAATCAACCGTCTTTTAACCCAAATGCAAAGGCTGAGCTTAAGGAAAGTTTATATAGAAACCGAGCGTTTACGGAAGTATTCGAGCCTGGCTCAACCGTTAAGCCATTTACGGTTGCTGCTGCCTTAGAAGGCAGGTACATCCGACCTAGTGACAGCTTTGACACCGACGGTGAATTTCCTATAGGAAATCATACCGTTAGAGATACGCATCATTACGGGCGTTTAACCGTGGAAGGCGTAATCAAAAAATCGAGCAACATAGGGGTTGCGAGAATGGCTTTGAAAATGCCCGCCGATTATTTTTGGGGGGCATTTAGCAAGGTGGGTTTTGGGACTTCGCCTGCTACAGGATTCCCTGGCGAAACCAGTGGTCGTATGCCCGTATTAAAGCGGATGCATGATTTTGATAAGGCGACTTTGTCATTTGGTTATGGTCTTAACACCTCTGCATTGCAGCTAGCAAGGGCTTATACGGCTTTGGCTGATGATGGTATTTTACATTCGGTAAGCTTGTTGAAGCGGGATGAAGATATTGATGCACAAAGAGTATTTACTAAAAAAACAGCAAAAACAGTCAGGAAAATGATGGAGTCAGTGATAACCAAAGATGGTACAGCTTACGAAGCCAGAGTTGATGGTTATCGGGTGGCAGGCAAAACAGGAACGGCAAAAAAAGCCGGGCCACATGGCTATTCCGCAGACAGTTATTTTGCAGTTTTTGCTGGCTTGGCACCCGCCAGTGATCCGCGTTTAGTGGTAGTGGTTATGATAGATGAGCCTTCAGCAGGGCAGTATTATGGCGGTTTGGTTTCAGCGCCAGTATTTTCCAAGGTTATGGGGGGTGCGTTAAGGTTGCTAGGCGTAACGCCCGACCAGGAAAACACCATGCCTATACTGATAGCTAGGAAGAATTGAGATTAGCCAAGTATGGGGCTTAAAGAATTATTGAATGGTTTAGTTTTTCTTGCCGATGAGGAATTGCAATTCATTGATGATTTGAGCATCAGCGGCATAACTTTGGATAGCCGAGAAGTTGTGGCGGGTGATTTGTTTATAGCATTGGCAGGAACCAAGCAACATGGCTTGGCTTATGCAGATAGGGTTATTGAAAAAGGGGCTAGTGCGATACTGTTTGATCCATCAAGCGACGGTAATCGAATTGCGGAGAATATAAGCGATATTCCCCTTATCCCTGTTGAAAATCTCGGCTTTGTGTTGGGTAAGCTGGCGGCAAAATTTTATGGCGATCCATCCCAAAGTTTGGATGTAATAGGTATAACTGGAACAAATGGTAAAACCTCCTGTAGTCAGTTTTTGGGTCAGCTGCTTGATGGTTGTGGAATTATCGGTACTTTGGGTTGGGGCAAGTGGGGGCAACTTAACAAAACGATCAACACGACCCCAGATGCGTTAACTGTTCAGCAAATATTGGCTTCGTTTGATAAGTCAAAAACGAAAGCAGTAGCGATGGAAGTTTCGTCGCATGGATTGGATCAAGGTCGAGTAAATGGCGTGTACTTTAAAGGTGCAGTTTTTACCAACATCAGCCGCGACCATTTGGATTATCACGGCACTATGGAAAATTATCTGAGTGCTAAGTTGAAATTATTAGAGGCTCCTAGGCTAGAGTTTGTAGTTATTAACCTGGATGACGCAAACAGTAGTCAGATAGTTAAATCTGTGCCGCAGTCAGTAACGATATGGGGTGTAAGTACAAAAGCAAAAAACATTGGTCGAGGTGTCTCTGTGATTGCCGACGAGGTAAGGCACACATCGGTAGGAACTGAGTTTACTGTGCATTGGCAAGGCTTTGTGCAGCAGATAAAGACACCGCTTTTTGGCGATTTTAATGTGGAGAATTTATTGTGTGTTTTGGGTGTGATGCTTGCTCTGGGTGAATCATTAGCTGATATAGCAAAGAAAATGCAGGCGATAAAACCGGTAACAGGTCGCTTAGAGCCTTGCAGCACAAAATCAAATGGGCTGAATGTGTTTATTGATTATGCCCATACACCGGATGCGTTGCATCGCGTGTTAGCAAGTTTACGTAAGCACTATCAGCAATCACTCTGGGTGGTGTTTGGCTGCGGCGGCAATCGTGATGCCGGTAAGCGTCCACAAATGGGCAGTATCGCAGAACAATGGGCAGATAGAGTTATCGTCACCGATGACAATCCTCGGTTTGAAAACAATATGGAGATCGCCAACCAAGTGTTGGCAGGTTGTAGTTCGAATAAGGTTGTTTTAATACAGGACAGAAAACAGGCAATACGATATGCCATCGCCAATGCAGCAGAAAATGATTGCATCGTGATTGCAGGTAAAGGTCATGAGACTTACCAAGAAATTAGCGGAGTCCAATATGCTTTTAACGACAAACAAATTGCAGAACAGGCGCTACAAGTAAGGTTTGCAGCACAATGAAGATGATGCTCAGTGAGATAGCTAAAGTGACAAACGGAACGCATGTTGGATCTGATGTGGAAGTTGCATCGGCCAGTATCGATACCAGAGCTATTCAGTCTGGCGATCTGTATATAGCTATCAAAGGGCATCAATTTGATGGCAATGAATTCGTCGATAAGGCCGAACGATCAGGTGCGGCAGCGGCAATATTGAACAAGAATTTTACCAGTAAATTACCGCATGTTTTGGTGGATGACACGCGCTTGGCATTAGCGCAATTGGCAGGTGCCTGGCGGGATAACGTGACAGCAAAAGTAGTGGGCATTACCGGCAGCAACGGCAAGACGACAGTTAAGGAAATGACCGCTGCTGTACTGGGTGTGGCAGGTTCAGTGTTGTTTACCAAAGGCAACTTAAATAATGACATAGGCGTGCCATTGACATTGTTTCGACTTAACGAAGATCATCGTTATGCCGTAATCGAAATGGGCGCTAATCATCTTGGGGAAATTGCTTACACAAGCGCTATAGCAAAATCGGATGTGGTAATCCTTAATAATGCTGGAGCAGCACATATTGAAGGTTTTGGTAGCCTGGATGGTATTGCCAAAGGCAAAGGTGAAATCATAGAAACCCTCAAGGCGGAGGGTGTAGCCATACTTAATAAAGATGACAAATACTTCGAATATTGGTTATCCATTGCAGGCAACAGGAAAGTGTTGTCTTTTGGATTACTTGAAGGCGCTGATATTACCGCCAGAAATATCCAGACAGACATCATCGACAATGCCTTTGCTACGACCTTCGATTTGATGGCTTCATCGGCCAGTGTAAAAGTGAAATTGAAATTGGCTGGGCAGCATAACGTGCTTAATGCGTTGGCAGCAACAGCGGCAGGTTTGGCTCTAGATCTAAGTCTGGAACAGATCAAAGCGGGTCTTGAAAGTGTCAAGCCTGTAACGGGAAGAATGCAGCCGTTGGTTGGTCGATTAGGTAATATCATCATTGACGATACTTACAATGCCAATGCCGATTCCTTAAAAGTGGGTCTTGAAGTGCTGGCTAATTGTAAAGGTAAGCACTGGGTTGTCCTAGGTGCTTTTGGTGAATTAGGGCCAGAAAGCCCCAGAATACATGAAGAAATAGGTAAATTAATTAGCTCCAAGGGTGTTGTGCGCCTGTTGGCTCTGGGCTCTGATGCCAAAAATACCGCAAGGGTTTTTGGCAAAGGAGCCACTTTTTTTGATAGCCAGGATGAATTGATAGGCACATTAAAAAAAGAGCTTAAAGGTGACGAGACCATTTTGATCAAAGGTTCAAGAACGCAGCGCATGGAGAATGTCGCTGCTGCTCTAGTGGAAAATTTCAGGACATAAACATGTTACTTTATTTTGCGGACTATTTAATGACATTCGAAGGCGGCTTCAGGGTATTCCATTACCTGACCTTCCGGGCCATTTTAGGTGCGCTAACTTCCCTGATAATTTCGTTCATTATCGGCCCCTTCATGATAAAGAAATTGACCCGCAAGAAAATTGGCCAAAGCATTAGAGAACTAGGCCCACAATCACACTACGAAAAAGCCGGCACGCCTACGATGGGCGGTACGTTAATATTAGTTGCCATAGCCTTTAGCACCTTACTGTGGGCTGACCTCAGCAACCGTTATATCTGGGTTATTTTACTGGTTACTTTGGGTTATGGCGTTATTGGTTTTATTGATGATTATCGCAAAGTGGTCAAGCGGAACAGCGACGGATTGTCAGCAAAAGCCAAATATTTTTGGCAATCCGTTATCGGGTTTATGGCCGCTGTGTTTCTTTATCAAACTGCCGTAGTATCCGCAGAAACACAATTCTTCGTACCTTTCTTTAAAGATGTCATGCTCGATATGGGCTGGATGTACATTGTCCTCAGTTACTTTGTCATCGTGGGTACCAGTAATGCTGTCAATCTGACCGACGGCCTGGATGGCTTGGCAATAATGCCGACGGTTATGGTGGCAGCGGGTTTAGGCATTTTTGCTTACATGTCTGGACACGTCGGATTTTCGGAATACTTGGCTATTCCTTATCTGCCCAACGCAGGTGAATTGATTGTGTTTTGTGCGGCATTAGTAGGTGCTGGATTGGGATTTTTATGGTTCAACACTTACCCAGCAATGGTGTTCATGGGTGATGTAGGTGCATTAGCTTTGGGTGGTGCTTTAGGTGTATTAGCTGTGCTGGTAAGACAGGAAATTGTTTTAGTCATCATGGGTGGGGTATTTGTCATGGAGACGGTGTCCGTGATAATTCAGGTGGCATCCTACAAAATGACCGGCAAGCGGGTATTTAAAATGGCGCCTATCCATCATCATTTTGAATTAAAAGGCTGGCCTGAGCCGCGCGTGATTGTAAGATTTTGGATCATCACTTTTATTCTGGTATTGGTCGGTTTGGCGACTTTGAAATTAAGATGAGATTGGATAAAGCCACCATTATTAAACGGTTAAAAGCCAATTTGGATTTGGATGTCGCTACATCCAAAATCATGGTCGTAGGCCTTGGTGTTACAGGTGTTTCAATAGCGCTTTACTTAGCAAAATTAGAGTTTGATTTTGTTGTTGCAGATAGCAGAAAGAAGCTTCCCGACGTAGGACAATTGCAGGAAGCATTAGCAAATATTGCTATATATAGTGGCGCGTTTGACGAAAATTTATTCAGTAATGCAAGCCATCTTATAGTGAGCCCAGGTATACCCATGACCGATGAGGTCATAGCGAAAGCAATCAATAATGGTGTGCAAATAACTGGCGATATTGATTTGTTTGCCTGTTCTACTGATACCCCGGTTATTACGATTACTGGCTCGAATGGCAAAAGTACAGTGACCACTATGTTGGGTGAAATGGCTGATACAGCAGGAATAAAAGCAGGCGTAGGTGGAAATCTCGGTGTACCCGCATTGGATTTATTGGAACAAGCAGCAGATTTATATGTGCTGGAACTGTCTAGTTTTCAACTAGAAAGAACTAAAGTGTTAAATGCTACTGCCGCGACTGTACTGAATGTCACTGCCGATCACTTGGACAGGCACGCAAATATTTCAGACTACGCTGAACAAAAACAGCGGATTTTCATAGGTGATGGAGTCATGGTCATCAATGCTGATGATCCAATCGTAGCAGCTATGCAAGAAGAAGGCAGGCGAACTTTAACTTTTTCTATCCAACAAAAAGCCGACTTCTGGATCGGCAAAGAACTAGAGAGCGAATACTTAATGCACGGTGAAAAGCCTTTGCTGGCCTTGTCTGAATTGCCACTTGAAGGCCGACATAATGCCGCTAATGCCTTGGCTGCATTGGCATTAGGTTCGGCTATCGGATTAGATGAACAAGCTATGTGCAAAGCGCTTAAAACTTTCAAAGGCCTTTCACACAGAATGCAACGGGTAGCCGAAATTCGTGGTGTTGTGTGGGTTAACGATTCCAAAGCAACCAACATCGGCGCTTGTGTTGCGGCATTGCAAGGTTATGACCACAAAGTCATCTTAATTGCTGGTGGAGATGCAAAAGGGGCGGACATGGGCGAGTTAGTCCCCTCAATCAAAGAAAAAGCAAAAAGCGTCGTGCTGATGGGTAAAGATGCAGAATTGATAGAGCAAGCCCTCAACGGTTGTGTGCCTGTATACAAAGCAGAAAACATGCTGCAAGCAGTCACTATTGCGGCAAGCATAGCGAAACCAGAAGATAGTGTGTTGCTATCGCCAGCTTGTGCCAGTCTCGATCAATATAAAAATTATCAAGATCGAGGCGATCAATTTACTGCTGCTGTTTTAGGATTACTTGATGATGACGCTCTTGTAAAATTTCCAGCAGCATTGGCGGGATCATGAATAGCCGAACCATGACATTAAAAGCGCAACGGTTTCACTTAGATCCCTTGTTGGTCGCCGTGACTGTCAGCTTGTTGTTTATAGGTTATATCATGGTGGCATCGTCTTCCTTACACTTAGGAGTGGAGCAGAAACAAGATAGTTTTTATTACCCTATTAGACAGTTAGTTCATATTCTCTTGGGGCTAGGCTTGGGCCTAGGTATCGCCAAGATTCCAATGGAAAATTGGGAAAAAATCGGTTCTGGCTTGTTCATCGGCGGCTTGTTTTTGCTGGTTATCGTGTTGATTCCAGGCTTAGGCGTAAAGGTTAACGGCAGTATCCGTTGGCTATCGCTAGGAGGACTTCGGATACAGGTTTCCGAAGTGGTGAAGTTTTTTTCGGTGATCTATATGGCAGGCTATGTCACCCGACATAAGAAGAATTTACAAGGCTCGGCATACGGCATTATCAAACCGTTATTGTTGTTTTCTATTGCCTGTATTTTATTATTGTTGGAGCCAGATTTTGGTTCCGCCGTTGTGATTTTGATGATCGCTATGGGCGTGATGTTTTTGGGTGGAGCTAGATTAAAGCAGTTCATCATTTTGCTGTCGTTGGTGTTTGCATTGGCGGCATCACTAGTTATTGTTGCACCTTACCGAATGGCCAGGCTGGTAAGTTTTGTTGATCCGTTTAAGGATTATTTAAAATCGGGTTATCAGCTTTCACAAGCACTTATATCTTTCGGTCGCGGTGAGCTGCTTGGAGTAGGTTTAGGTAGTGGCATCCAAAAACTATTTTACTTACCGGAAGCCCATACCGATTTTTTGTTTTCGGTAATCGGTGAAGAATTGGGCTTGCTCGGTGTGAGTACTGTAATTACCCTATACGCTTTATTAATATGGCGAGCCTTCACCATTGCCGTTGCTGCTGAGCAATCAGGGCAACATTTCGCTGCATTTATTGCTTATGGTTTGGGTATCTGGCTGGGCTTTCAATCGTTCGTCAATATGGGTGTCAACATGGGCATCTTACCCACCAAAGGATTGACATTGCCTTTAATGAGTTACGGTGGCAGCAGCATGATGGTTATGTGCTGCGCTTTTGCTTTGTTATTCAGGGTACACAGTGAAACAGCCGCGCTTAACATAGAAACACCACAGGCAAGGTCAAAATGGGCAAGCGCATAGTCATTATGGCAGGTGGAACAGGCGGGCATGTGTTTCCTGCGCTAGCGGTTGCCCAATGGCTTATAGAAAACGGATGGCAGGTCAGTTGGCTGGGTACGCATAAGGGATTGGAAAGCAAAGTCGTACCTGAAAACGGGATAGAGATAGATTGGCTTTCCGTCACCGGAGTACGTGGGAAAGGCGTACTATCGAAAGTGACATCTGGTTTTAAATTGATACAGGCTTGCGGACAAGCATTGGCAATTCTACGCCGGCGTAAACCGGATGTGGTGCTTGGTATGGGCGGTTTCGTTGCAGGGCCTGGCGGACTGATGGCAAGGATGTTAAGAATACCGCTGGTTATCCATGAACAGAATCGTGTTGCTGGAACAACCAACCGATTGTTGGGAAAAATCGCAAACCAAGTTTTAGAAGCGTTTCCGAATAGTTTTAAAAAAGAATTTAACGCCAAATGCACGGGCAACCCATTGCGAAAACAGTTCCAAAATTTGCCAGAAGCAAAAGTTAAGGTTGACCAACACGGTTTACGGCTATTAATCATAGGTGGTAGTCAAGGCGCACAAGTTTTAAATGAAGTCATCCCTGATGCACTGGTAAACATGAATGCCTTGGAAGTAAGGCATCAGACCGGAACAGCTATGCAAGAACAGGTAGCCAAACGTTATCAAGAATTAGGTGTAAAGGCAGAAGCAACTGCGTTCATAAAAGATATGGTATCCGCCTATCAGTGGGCGGACATTATCATCTGCCGTGCAGGAGCCATGACTGTAAGCGAAGTAGCCGCGATGGGCTTGCCAGCCATATTAATTCCATTACCGAATGCGATAGATGACCATCAGATGGCTAATGCACGTTATTTATCTGATGCGGGGGCAGGCATGATATTGCCGCAAAAAGACTTGAGTACAAAGAACTTGATAGAACTTATTAGCAAGACCCAACAGCAACTTGATGTAATGGCAAAAGCAGCAAAACAATGTGCGCGGATGGATGCAACAGCAGTCGTAGCACAGTTTTGTATCAGCGAGGCAAACAGATGATTGCTAATACCTTATTAGAGCCGAATCGTGTATTTGGCAATATCAAATGGATACATTTTGTCGGTATCGGCGGCACGGGCATGTGTGGCATAGCCGAGGTTTTACATAATCTGGGTTACACCGTATCGGGTTCAGACATTAAAGAAAGTGCAGTCACCCAAAGGCTGGCTGAATTGGGTTTGACGATAGAAATCGGTCATAAACGAGAAAACATTAAACTGGCTGATGTGGTGGTGGTTTCCAGTGCCGTTGACCGTAGCAATCCAGAAGTAGACGAGGCTTATCTAAACAGGATACCCGTTATTCCTCGTGCGGAAATGTTAGCTGAATTGATGAGGTTCAGGTTTGGTATTGCCGTTGCTGGAACACACGGTAAAACGACAACAACGAGCTTAACGGTTTCCATGCTTGCTGAGGGCGGACTAGACCCGACCTATGTGATTGGCGGTCGATTGAACAGCGCGGGCGTGAACGCCAAGTTGGGCTTGGGGAATTATTTAGTCGCCGAGGCGGACGAGAGTGATGCGTCATTCTTGTACTTACAGCCGATGATGGCGATAGTCACCAATATCGACCAAGATCACATGGCGACCTACCAGAACAATTATCAACGTTTGAAAGATACGTTCATCGAATTCCTGCATCATTTGCCATTCTACGGCTTGGCTGTGATGTGTATTGACGACGAAGGCGTTAGAGAAGTATTGCCAGCAATATCCAAACCAGTAACTACTTATGGTGTCCATCAAGATGCTGATGTACGCGCTGAAAATGTAAGACAAGATGGAATGCATACCTCGTTTGATGTGGTACGCAAGGGCAAGCCAACGGCATTACGGGTCACTTTAAATATGCCTGGCTGGCATAACATGCTTAATGCGCTTGCTGCTATAACTGTGGCAACTAAGTTGGAAGTTACTGATGGTGCAATCATCAAAAGTCTAGCTGCATTCAAGGGCGTGGGTAGAAGGTTTCAGGTCAATGGCGATTTGGCATTTAATAACGGCAAAGTGACCTTTGTTGATGATTATGGACATCATCCTCGTGAGCTTGCAGCAACGCTAGAAGCTTTACGTCAAGCATGGCCTGACAGACGTTCTATTATCATATTCCAACCGCACCGCTATACCCGTACTCGCGATTTATTTGAAGATTTTGTGCATGTGCTTTCTACAGTTGATGTCCTGATTTTGATGGATGTTTATTCGGCAGGGGAAGCCGTCATTCCGGGCGCTGATGGCAGGGCACTAAGCCGCGCGATACGGACACGGGGCAAAGTTGATCCGGTCTTTTTAGAAAACTGGGAAGAATTGGCATCCGTGCTGGCAGGAATAGTCAAGAAGGATGATGTGATTTTAACGGTAGGTGCGGGAAATGTGGGGCAGATCGCCATGCAGTTACCTGAGCTATTGGCAAAAGAATTAGCTGTTGTAAGTGGGCATGGCAATGGCTGAATTAAAAGGTCGTTTGTTAATCAATGAACCACTGGCGAAATACACCAGTTGGCGAGTAGGTGGACTGGCTGATCGGCTTTATATCCCTTTTGATAAACAGGATTTGTGTGAGTTTATAAAAAGTTTGTCGCCAGACGAACCAGTATTCTGGATGGGCCTTGGCAGCAATCTCTTGGTAAGAGATGGCGGAATCCGTGGCACTGTGGTGAATACCAAGGGACGCTTAAAAGAAATGAGGATGCTTGACGATGGATCGATTTATGTGGAGGCAGGCGTTCCGTGCGCTCATGTAGCTCGTTTTTGCGCGGATAAGGGCTTAACAGACGCTGAATTTTTGGCGGGAATTCCAGGAACAATGGGCGGCGCATTGAAAATGAATGCAGGGGCATTTGGTGGAGAAACTTGGCGCATCGTAAAAAGTGTGGAAATGCTCAATACCAAGGGCGATGTTACACAGCGAGACCCAAAGCATTTTGAGATCAATTACCGTTCGATTAAGAGCGCAGAAAATGAATGGTTTTTATCCGCAAATTTGTCGCTAGTTCCAGGCGATTCTGCAGCCAGCATTCAGAAAATTAAAGGTTTATTGGAAGCAAGGGCAAAAACCCAACCGACTAACCAGCCAAGCTGCGGGTCTGTATTCAAGAATCCTGATGGTGATTTTGCGGCTAGATTAATCGAAGTGACGAAATTAAAAGGCTATAGCATCGGTGGCGCATGCGTATCAGAAAAACATGCAAATTTTATTGTTAACACAGGTACAGCAACAGCAACAGATATTGAAAACCTTATTAAATATGTCAGAAGAAGGGTGCAATACCTTCATGGCGTGGAGTTACAAACAGAAGTGTGCATGGTAGGCGAGGAAAAAGCGTGATAACAAAACCAGAAGATTTTGGGCGTGTAGCAGTCTTGATGGGCGGTTCTGCGGCGGAACGCAAAGTATCGTTGAAAAGCGGTGCAGCAGTCTTTGAAGCATTAAAAAGCCAGGGAGTTGATGTCGTTGCTATAGATGTCACTGGCAGCCCTATTGATGTCCTCGTTGGGAAAAAGGTTGATCGGGTATTCAATATTATTCATGGTCGCGGCGGCGAAGACGGTGTGTTGCAAGCTGTGCTGGAAGTGCTGGGCATACCCTATACTGGCAGTGGCGTGATGGCATCGGCATTAAGTATGGATAAAATGCGAACCAAATTGTGCTGGTTAGGTTATGGCTTGGTTACGCCTAAGTGGTATTTACTGAAAAGCACTGATGATTTGGATGTTTGTATTGAAAGGTTAGGTTTTCCTGTCATTGTCAAACCAGCCAATGAGGGTTCGAGCATTGGTATGAGTAAAGCCAATAATCGGGATGAATTGGCAAAAGCTTTGCAAGTCGCGGCTGAATTCGACTGTGACATTTTTGCTGAGTCTTGGGTGTTGGGCAAAGAATATACCGTAGGTTTGCTAAATGGCGAAGCCTTGCCAGTCATTCGTTTGGAAACACCCAATGCGTTTTATGACTATGAAGCCAAATACAATTCTAATACAACTAAATACCATTGCCCATCAGGGTTAAATATCGAGCAAGAAAAACAGTTACAGCAGTTGGCATTGAAAGCCGGTGAAGTAGTCGGAATAAAAGGCTGGGCAAGAGTCGATGTGTTCATTGATGAATCGGATCAGCCTCAACTCATTGAGATTAACACCGTACCAGGAATGACTGACCATAGCTTGGTGCCAATGGCAGCTAAACAAGCAGGTATTGAATTTGATGAGTTGGTTTGGCAAATCCTGGAAACCAGTTGTCGGTAATGGTCTATGCAAGTTGTAAAAACACTGTTGTTTTTTGCGCTTTTAGCGTTGGCGGCTTGGGGCTTAAAACAGCAAGTCGTTAGTGACAAGGTTACCGAATCGCTACCGATACGTTATGTAAGTATAAGAGGAGTTACCCAGTACCTTACGAAAGACGACATAAAGACGGCCATGATGCCGTTGGTTATGACCAATATTATTGATGCTGATGTGCAGAAAATACATGAAGCTGTTACTAAGTTACCTTGGGTAAAAAGTGCAGCGGTCAGTCGTGGGTGGCCAGACATTATTAATTTAGATGTTTATGAGCGGAATGCTTACGTGCGTTGGGGTAAAAATGGCTTGCTTACAGAGCATGGTGAATTATTTACACCCAGTAGCGTGGATCAATTTCAATCCTTGTTATTGGTAGAAGGGCCAAAACAGCAAGAAGCCAAAACATTAGAAATTATGAAGGGCGTAAGGACGGCGTTGGAAGACCAAGCACTGGAGTTGGCAGAATTTAAGGTGAATGATCGAGAAGCTTGGGAAATAAAATTAAAAACAGGCTTGGAAATACTATTGGGACGTACTGGGCAGTTGAAAAAATTGCAACGCTTTTTGGATACCATGCCCATTTTAGGGCAAGAAAAAATTGCTGCGATGGCATTGGTTGATTTGCGTTACCCGAATGGTTACGCAGTGTCATGGAAGCCCGAAAGTGAACCGATAGATTGGGGCAAACCGAAAACCCAAGAAACAAAATAGATTGTCAATATAAAGACGACACTGAGCAAATAATATGGCGAAGAAAACAGAACGTAATTTAATAGTTGGGCTAGATATAGGCACTTCCAAAGTTGCTGCTATCGTGGGTGAGCTATCCAGCGACGGTACATTAGAAGTCATTGGAATAGGCTCTACGGTTTCTCGTGGCTTAAAGAAAGGCGTTGTGGTCAATCTGGAATCAACGGTGCAATCCATACAGCGCGCCATCGAGGAAGCCGAATTGATGGCGGGATGCCAGATAAAATCGGTATTTGCAGGTATAGCCGGTAGCCATATCCGCAGCCTTAATTCACACGGTGTGGTGGCGATAAAGGATAAAGAAGTCACCCAGTACGATATCGACAGGGTAATTGATTCGGCTCGTGCAGTCGCAGTTCCTGCAGACCAGAAGATCCTCCACATCCTGCCACAAGAATTCATTATTGACCTGCAAGACGGCATCAAAGAACCTATCGGCATGTCGGGCATACGCCTGGAAGCTAGGGTTCATATGGTGACTGGAAGTGTCAGCGCATCGCAAAATATCATCAAATGTATTCGACGCTGCGGCTTAGAAGTTGAAGACATTGTGCTGGAACAATTGGCTTCCTGCAATTCGGTATTAACCGAAGATGAAAAAGAACTGGGGGTGTGTTTAATCGACATCGGCGGCGGCACGACCGACATTGCAATTTTCGCCGAAGGCGCGATTAAGCATACCGCCGTTATTCCCATTGCTGGCGATCAAGTGACTAATGATATTGCCGTCGCTTTACGAACGCCGACCGTTAATGCGGAAGAAATCAAACGTAATTACGCGTGTGCGTTAACCCAATTAGCCAGTGTTGATGGAGTAATTGAAGTGGCCAGTATTGGCGACCGTCCACCACGGAAAATTTCCACACAAAATTTAGCTGAGATTATAGAACCACGTTATGAAGAGCTTATGTTGCTCGTGCAATCGGAGCTAAGGCGTAGTGGCTATGAAGAATTGATTGCTGCTGGAATTGTATTAACTGGCGGTAGTTCAAAGGTTATGGGGTTAATCGAATTGGCAGAAGAAATTTTCCATATGCCGGTGCGTATGGGAGTGCCACAAAATGTCAACGGATTGACAGAAGTGGTAAAAAATCCGATCCACTCTACTGGAGTCGGATTGTTAATGTATGGGAAGGAGCATCAAGGTGGGAACAGGAGTGTTGATCCAGAGGATTTAGGATTTTTTGCAAAAGTGAAAAGTTGGTTTCAGGGCAATTTTTAATCAAAATCAAATATTACTAAGAGGGTGTAATTATGAAATACGAATTAATGGATATGTGTAGTGAAAATGCGGTAATCAAAGTTATCGGAGTAGGCGGCGGCGGCGGCAATGCGGTAAATCACATGGTCGATTGCCATATTGAAGGCGTTGAGTTTATCTGTGCAAACACTGATGCACAGGCACTTAGAAAATTGAACACAAGCACCATTATTCAGTTAGGTGTTGAGCTGACTAAAGGTTTGGGTGCAGGCACAAACCCAGAAATTGGCAGACAAGCGGCGGAAGAAAACAAAGATCGCATCAAAGAGGTTATTACAGGTGCTGATATGGTATTTTTGACGGCCGGCATGGGCGGTGGCACAGGTACTGGAGCCATTTCAGTGATAGCTGAAATTGCGAGGGAGATGGGCATATTGACCGTGGCTGTTGTCACCAAACCCTTCTCATTTGAAGGTAAAAAGAAGATGTCTGTAGCCGAACAAGGCATAGCCGAGCTTGAAAAATATGTTGATTCAGTCATCACCATACCGAATGAAAAATTATTGCCCGTATTAGGGAAAAATGCCTCCTTGATGAATGCGTTTAAGGCGGCAAATGACGTGTTGCTGGATGCAGTTCAGGGCATTACCGACCTGATTGTCCATCCTGGCATGATTAATGTGGATTTTGCCGATGTACGGACGGTGATGTCAGGCATGGGGGCTGCTATTATGGGTACTGGCACGGCTAAAGGCGACAACCGTGCTAGGGAAGCCGCAGAAAAAGCCATCTCTTGCCCATTATTGGAAGACATCAATTTACAAGGTGCGCGCGGTATTTTGGTTAACATTTCCGCCGCTGATATGGGCATTGCTGAATTTAATGAAGTTGGCAATATCGTTCATGAATTCGCCTCAGAAGATGCCGTCATAAAAATTGGCACAGCTATTGACTCAGCTCTAGGCGATGAAATAAAAGTCACCGTTGTTGCTACCGGAATGGGCTTGCCACGAGCGCAAATCATCAGGACAACAGATAGGCTAATGCAAAAAGCAGCAGCCGGTGAAATAAATTATGGGGCGCTGGATAAGCCTACCGTCATGCGGCAAAACAGGCCTGAAAACAGGGAAACTCGGTTTGGTGCCCAACCTAAGAAAGAGATGGATTTGGATTATTTGGACATTCCTGCCTTTTTAAGACGGCAAGCAGACTGATCGTTTACGGTTTGCTTTACCTTACATTGGGGCTGAATGTGATAATATTGCCTTCTGCCCCACTTACTTGGCTTACGATATGATTAAACAGCGAACCTTAAAAAATACGATTAGAGCAACTGGTGTAGGGCTACATACTGGAGAAAAGGTGTATTTGACCTTACGTCCGGCAGAACCCAATACCGGCATTCGGTTTCGTCGTGTGGATTTGGAATTCCCAGTCACTATTCAGGCAACACCTGGAAATGTCGGCGAAACTGTACTCTCGACCACCTTGGTTGCCGGGAATATAAAAATTTCGACGATAGAGCATTTACTCTCAGCTTTTGCTGGGCTAGGCATTGATAATGCAATTATTGATGTTAGCGCCGCAGAAGTTCCTATTATGGACGGGAGCGCCGGGCCTTTTGTGTTTTTGCTACAGTCGGCAGGTGTTGAAGAGCAAGATTGTCCTAAACAATATATTCGCATAAAGCACAGTGTGCGGGTCGAAGATGGCGATAAATGGGCAGCCTTTGAGCCGTTCGATGGTTTCAAGGTAACCTTCACCATTGATTTCGAACATCCGGCTTTTGAAGATAATGTCAAAACGGCGACGATGGATTTTTCATCAACGACGTTCGTAAAAGAAGTTAGTCGAGCCAGGACTTTTGGGTTTATGAAAGATATTGAGATGCTCAGGCAAAACAATCTTGCCTTGGGCGGTAGCCTAGACAATGCCATTGTGGTGGACGACGACAAAATCCTAAACGAAGACGGCTTGCGTTACGCTGATGAATTCGTTAAGCACAAAATTCTTGATGCGATTGGCGATCTTTATCTGTTAGGACATAGCCTAATCGGTCAATTTACTGGCTACAAATCGGGGCATGGACTCAACAATAAGCTGCTTAGAACCTTATTAGCCGATACCGATGCCTGGGAAAAGATCACGTTTGACGATGAAGAACAAGCACCGATTTCTTTCATGCCGTCTGCTGAGTCGCCTCGGTCTGCTGCATAGGGATTAGCTATTTCTATTGTGTAAACGTGATAAGGTTGAACTGAGCTGTTCCAGAGAATGTTTGAGTTTTGTGTCTGTTACTGTGTGACTAAAGCTATTAATTTCATCGACTACGGCTTGAGAAGGAATAGCTGTCATGCATTTTTTGCGGGTATTTGCAGTTTCTGGCACGTTAATCACCTTAATCTGTAATACGGACACTGACTCTGAGGTAACAGATTCAATAGCTGTAAGTAAGGTTTTGCCATAAAAACGTAATTGGGAAGCCCAGACTGCAGAATCCGTATAAATAAGCAATTTTCTGTTATTAAGTTTTTTGTCATTAAAAACGCAATGTAAAGCATGATTTGCCAATTCTTTGGGTAAAACGGCTTTAACGTGTTTCAAAATGGCTAATTGCTGGTTGATTTGTAGGCAAAGCAAGGCAATTGTTTTGTTTGGATAAGATAAAACTGCTTTTAGGGGCTTTGCGTTTTGTGCCATGTTGAACATTAGTTGTTTCTTGCATGAGCATCATAGCCGAATTTGCCAACAACATAACCGATAATATTGGCAGTATATTCATCGCACCTCAACTTAAGCGACATCGGTTTATCAGCAAGATTAGGCTTTTTAAGAGAAGTTATACTAATTCCAATAAATATTCATATTAATAAAGCCCACTGTCGGGTACACAGATTTTGGATGGTGTCGGGTTGGCTGGCGAACTGGTTCCATGCGTGGCAACACATTTCAACGATCTGGTCATGGTCGGCAAAGCAGGTTTGCCCAATCGGATTGCCGTAGCTGCTGCCAGACGTGTTCGACGGGGTTCAAGCTCTGGCGAGTAGGGCGGCAGTGGTAGGATGGACAGATTCCGGCATTAGCAGCTTTTCGGTCATGTGCCAAGCTGCCTGATCCGCAACCAATACGCCGTGCTTGCCGGGCGAGATGGTCGTGGAAATCAAATCGAGATGGTGTTGCACATGCTGTCGCTATTGGCTTTGGGCATGACCAGTGCGGCGGCCTTGCCCTCGGCGGGGCAGACCGCCCCAAACACGTAGGCGGCCTGGAACTGCTGCCCATATCCGGGTCAGTGTCCCCCGCTGCCCCACCCGCGGCTCACCCTGAAACCAAATCTCGATAGCTTCTAAACCAAGACCATTAGGCAACACGCCCATCACCGTGTCGCGGAAGTTTTTTTAAAGCTCTCTTAGCTCTCCTGGTTTTGTTTGGGATGTTCAGTGTTATCTGGGATAAGTAAAACATCAACTTGAGCCTTTACATGCTCAAACGAATTCCAATCCAACCCGCACGAGGTGCGCCTGGCGAGATAAAACGTCCATCATCAAATCCTGGCAACACTTCGTTTGCCACGCCAAAAACACCAAAGCTGTTGTAATTAGTATCGAAGATATTATCCAGTTTGCCAAATAAGGTGAAGTTCTTTGTGACCTTATATTCAGCCGTCACATTAAATAACCAATAGCCCGACAATTTGGGCGTAAGGTTAGCTTCATCGCCCCTGAACACCTTGTTCCCGCTATAAGTGCCATTTATCCCCAGCGACAATTTTTTCCAAAGATCAATCCCGATAGAAGCTTTAAAAATATGCTCAGGAATTCCTGGGATTCTGTCGCCATTGTTTACCGTTGCTCGAATTGGGTCACCATTGGTATCCACGGCAGTAGGATGCTGTATATCGAAGCGATCCTGAAACCGTGCATTTAGATAAGTGTAGTTAGTAGAAAAATGCCAGTCGTCGATAGCACTGAATAATTGCGGAAGATTTGCCGTTGTACCCGCTTCTATCCCGTAACGGCGTGTTTGCCCGACATTGCTAAAGAAGCCTTCGGACACACTGTCGCCACCGCGATTAAAAATAATGTCGTCATGGTTGATAGCATGAAAGAAGCCCAGATTCCATTTCAAATCGCCGTCATGAGGAATAAAATGGTTTAGGTCGCCCCTAACGCCAGTCTCCCAGGTTTTGGCAACGACTTGTTGCAAAGGTGGGTCGGCAACAAACGCGTTGGGTAACCGGCAAGGCGCTTCGGGATCGGCGCAGCTTAACTCCATAGGCGTTGGAATGCGTGAGGACTCGCTATAACTACCATACACATTCAAATTATCCAAGGCTTGGTAAGTCAAACCTGCCGATGGATTTAACCTTTCATACGTATGCGAGCCATTTAGATTTTTTTCAGGATCGTTAATATACTGATCCTCCATATTGATATGACTGTAGTTATAACGCCCTCCGATAGTTGCCGTGAGCTTATCGGTAATCGAAAAACTGTCGGTCAGGAATACCCCTACCGTAGACGTATTGGTGTGTAAGCGAACTTTGGATTCATCCACAAAAATACCACTGCCTACCGTGCCTCGGTCATCGGTTAGCCTTGCCAGTTCGGTATCGGAAGCAAAATGCACATTGGCATTGTCGTAACTGACACCGACCACTAAATTGTTCTGATGAGCGAATAAATCCTGGTTGAAAGTTGCTTGCAATGTACCGCCACGGCTACGCATTTGGGTGGCGCTGGTGTTATTGGTTGCGCCTGGATCATCATTGTTAGCCAGTACCTGGTCCGCCCTGACCTCTTGATTGTCAATACTGATAACATTAGCACCGTCTTCATCACACATCAGGGAATTTGGATCATTTTCATCACACGCTTCAAAATCACTGTCATCGCCATTAAAAGTCTTGATTCGATTTTGGCGAAAATAGGCATTGCCGCTCAGTTGGATGTCATTGGTCAGGTCATAATTACCTTCCAATTCGGAGAAAAACATTCGGGTGACAGTTTGGTCGGGATGGGTGAAAACCGCTTTTCGGTCGATAGCTTGCAGTTGCACAGGCGCTGCGCCGTTGCCTCTTAATCGGTTGTCATTGCCGCCCAGTGTTAAATCTAAAGAGCCTTTATCTCCGCGCCAGCTTAGCGTACCGAAGGCTTGGTCGGCTTTGCTGGGCGAAAAAGGCCGCCAGCCATTTTCCTCAAAGTGATGCACGTCCAAAAAATAACCCCAGGTGCCGTTATTCCAGCCTGTAGTCAGTTCCTCAGAATGCCTGTCCCAAGAGCCGCCGTAAACCTCAATTTGGTGGCCAGGCGCAGAAAAGCCAGTTTTGGTTTTGATGGCGATGGCTCCGCCCAAGGTGTTCAAGCCATATAATGGGTTAGAGCCGGGATATAAGGCCGTGCTGTCAATTGCGCCCTGCGGAATTAAATCCCAGTTGACGCTATCGCCAAATGGTTCATTAAACCGTACGCCGTTCACGTAGGTGGATAAACCCTGCGGCAAACCCAACAAGGGCGAGGCCACAAAGCCGCGATAATAAATATCCGGCTGCAGGGGGTTGTTTTGTGCCTCGTTGACGCTCACGCTGCCCAGATAACGGTTGATATAATCGGACAGGGAAATCGTCTGTGCTTTTTTTAACTGGTTGGCGTTAACCGTTTGTACATTGGCGGCAATTTTGTCAGCAGAAACGCCGTTGCCCTGTAATGGCGTTACACCGACAACCTCAACGGTTTCTAATTCAACCGCTTCTTGTTCTTCTGCCAGTACGTAGCCGTTAATCAATATAAGGCACAATGTGGATAATAGCTTGCGGACTTTCGTTTTCATATTTCATCAAAACAGCAAAATGAAAGCAGTCTAGCCAAAACGAAAGCAGATAACTAGCGATCCCACAAAAAAGGAAAAATTCCCGCCTCTCTTGGTATGTTGTCCGTACGCAGAGCCTTCATACCTTACATGCAGTGCTATTTTGAATGGCGTAATTTTGTTTGCGCTGTGTTCCGTGCATAGATCACATATTTGATATTTACGCATGGTGACTTAGGGTGTCTAAACTATGCTTACGCAGTTGAATAACGATCCTTTTGATTGTCTAAAAATCAGTCTTAAACGCTTATGACGCGTTAGCAGGTAATAGGATGTTATTAACGTATATATGATTCTTAATTTTGGATTAGCAACTGTACGGCGAAATATTTTGGGTAATTTAGGATGACTAATATTAGGGAATCTCTAAAAATTCAAAAAACTCCTTCTCCCTCTGGGAGAAGGCCGGAATGAGGGTAATAAAATCAAGCAATTATATCCCTCACCCTAGCCCTCTCCCAGAGGGAGAGGGGATTATTAGAGGTTCCCATTAGTTAGGCACACAACCGAACAGTATTTGCACTGACCAGAAATACCTCACCCACACCCAATAACCTTTGGAGTTTACCCAATGAAAATTATCGCACTATTATTTATTTCACTGTCAACACCTGCTCTAGCCGACTATACGATCCAGTATAACGGACTAACAAACGCAAGAGGTATAGATGATGCTGGCAATATAGTCGGTAATCTACAAGGCTACAATTCATCATCCGCTTTAAGTCCTGACGGTACTATTACGCCTATCCCATGCGGCTCATTCCCTACCTCCATTGTTGATGGCGTTTTGGTTGGCTACAGTTACGATTTGATGACCGCAGTCACTAAAGGATTTATCTATAAGGACGGCATTTGTACTGATGGCGGCGGCATCCTGACTGACTACAATAACGGAAAAGCGACTGGCTATTCTGCTAACTCTCCACAGTCTGCATTTTATGGTTCAACCATCATCGCGTATCCTGGCGCACGACATAATCGAGCTGAGGGTGTTAATAGGCTGAATATAGTTGCTGGGTACTCTCAAATACCTACAAGACCGCTTCTTGGTGCTAGAAGTCCGCTCAAAACAATTGGCTGGCTATGGTCTGCTGAAGCTGGATTTTTCAAAACTTTTCCCGGATATCAAATAGCCGATGTAAATGATCTTGGCGAGATTCTCTCCGCAGCTCCTCAGGCAGTATTTGATGTAAACGGTGTTGCTACTAAACTCCCTATCGCCATGAATACATGGGGTACTTGGTTATACGAAATGAATAATTCGGGAGAAATTGCCGGCACTGTCAGGATTTCGGGCACTCAATACACTTACTCAGGCGTTGTCTACAAAAAATCAGCCCCATAAATCAACAATGGGAATAATTGGGGTTAGCGCAAAATTGAATGTTTCTCAAAAAGCTCAAGCGGAGCGCGGCCATTGGCACTTTATGTGTTTTCGGGTTTTCCATGGCCGTGTCGTGCTAGCTTACGTTAGCCGTCGCAACTTCCCTCATAGGCATCAATCAGATACCTTACATAGGGCTCCCATGACTTCAATTGCGTTCCAGCATGCACAACAAATTTATCAAGGCGCAACTCCAGTGCTGAAAATCCAGGGAATCGGCGGTAAACTGTGGAAAAGAAATGTAGCCAAAGGCGGACGGATCGGCCCGTGGTTGCAGGCAAAGTATTCAATGCACACTCTTTCCTCTTAATTAGGTTGAGTTGGAGCAGAAACTTTAGTGCTAAGCTGGGAATCCAGCCGTTGCTGATCAAGCTCATTTTCCCATTTCGCGGCCACTATAGTTGCTACCCCGTTGCCTATCAGGTTGGTCAAAGCGCGGGCTTCGGACATGAAGCGGTCAATGCCGAGTATTAAAGCAAGCCCGGCTATCGGAATAGTCGGCACGGTTGAAAGTGTGGCGGCAAGCGTAATAAAACGACTACCGGTAACTCCGGCTGCGCCTTTAGATGTAAGCAACAAGACACCGAGCAAGGTTAGTTCTTGAATTAGCGTTAAAGGCGTATTGGTCGCCTGGGCGACAAAAATCGCCGCCATTGCCAGATAAATTGACGTGCCATCAAGGTTGAACGAATAGCCCGTGGGAATGACCAGACCAACCACCGATTTGGAACAGCCTAATTGCTCCAACTTTATCATGATGCGTGGCAATACCGATTCTGATGATGACGTACCTAGCACAATAAGCAATTCATCCTTGATGTAAACGATGAAGCGCATAATGCTAAAACCCGTAAACCGCGCTATCAAGCCCAGCACACCAAATATAAACAGCAAGCACGTCAGATAAAAGCTACCCATCAAAGATGCCAGGGGCAGCAGCGAAGCCACGCCATACTTACCAATCGTATACGCCATCGCACCGAAAGCTCCGATGGGGGCGAGCTTCATGATGGTCTCGACAATACCGAACAGCGCGTATGAAATTTTGTTGATAAAACTGACCACTTCCGCCCCCGTCTCTTTCATGGCAGCAAGGGAAAAGCCAAACAACAATGAAAACAGCAATACCTGCAAGATATCGCCCTTGGCAAAGGCATCAATAACGCTAGTCGGAATGATATTGAGCAGAAAATCGACCACGCCGTGCGTCTTTGCAGCCTCCGTATACGTGGCGAGACCTTTGGTGTCCAGTGTGCTGGCATCGACATTCATGCCCACACCGGGCTTGACGATATGGACAACCAGCAAACCGATAATCAGCGCCAGCGTACTCACCACCTCAAAATAAAGCAGCGCCTTCACGCCCACGCGCCCGACCTTATCCATCTCCTGCATCCCAGCAATACCCGTTACTACGGTGCAGAAGATAATCGGTGCGATAATCATCTTGATGAGCTTGATAAAGCCATCGCCCAAGGGTTTCATCGAAACGGCTATATCAGGACAGAAATGACCGAGCAAAACACCGAGAGTAATTGCAGTCAGCACTTGGAAATAAAGGTGTTGGTGGAGTTTTTTATTCGCTTGGAGCTTCGAGTCTCGTTTCATACCGAACTCCTCATTCGAATCAATAGCCATTTATTTCAACGCCTTTTCCCAGCGGCTAATAACCGCCGATGCCACACTATTGCCAAATACATTGGTTGCACTGCGGCCCATGTCCAGAATTTGGTCGATACCGAGCAAGAGCAGCAACCCGGCTTCTGGGATTTTGAACATCGACAAGGTAGCGGAAATTACAATCAACGATGCCCTGGGCACACCCGCCACGCCTTTACTGGTAAACAGCAACACCAGTAACATCAAAAGCTGGTCGGCAAGTGGCATATCAATGCCATAAGCCTGGGCAATGAACAGCACGGCGAAGGTCATATACATCATGCTGCCGTCAAGGTTAAAAGAATAACCCAAGGGCAAAACCAAGCCGCAGACTTTTTCATCGCAACCGAAGCGTTCCAGTTGTTGCAATAATTTGGGGTAAGCGCTCTCGCTGCTGGCGGTGCCGAATGCCAACAACATCGGTTCACGGATATGGCTGATTAAGGATAAAATCCTTCGCCCTAAAAACAAGAACGAAAAACATCCCAAGAAGGTACAAAGCAATAACAGCCCGAAATAAAATTCGCCAATAAATTTGCCGTAAGTGAGCAGTACGCCAATGCCATGCTGGGCAATAACCGAAGCCATTGCCGAAAAAACCGCTACCGGCGCATAGTGCATGACATAACTGGTGACTTTCAACATGATGTGCGTGAGTGAATCCAACAGTTTGACCATCGGCTGCGCCAATTCGCCCAATGATGCACAGGCCACGCCAAAAAACATCGAGAACACCACGATTTGCAGGATTTCGTTGTCAGCCATTGCCTCAACCACACTTTTCGGAAAGATATGCGCAGCAAAAGTGTTGAGGGTTGGCTTTATATCCGGTAATCCAGTCGCAGCGCCGACAGTAGGCAAGTCGATATGCAGCGAACTCCCCGGTTCAAACACATTCACCAGCAGCATGCCTAGCAACAAGCTGAAAAGGGATGCCGAGAAAAACCACAACAACGCCTTGATGCCGATGCGCCCAACCGTGTTAATGTCGCCCATTTTTGCCATGCCCACGACCAGGGTAGAAATCACCAACGGTGCGATAATCATCTTAACCAACCGCAAAAAGATTTCAGTCAATACCTTAAATACTGAAATGATCTGGTTTAACGTGGAATCTGGATTGATGTCCCCTGAGACGTTGAGCGTGAGGTTAAGCCATTCGCCAACTACGATACCCAGCACCAGGGCAATAACGACATAAAGCGTTTGGCGATTAGGTTTTTGAGCGTGTGGATGAGTGGTCATTACTTTGCACCTTATTGATTATATTTGAGTAACTTTAACAGAGTGGGCGTGATGTGTCGCTAACACGGATGTTTTAATGCCCACTCAGCCTAAGGCGGGAGTGGCGCAGCCAATTTGCCAAACTTGCGGCTTATAAAAACTTTTCTTTTTATTCACTATCTCAATCAGTACCGAAGAAATATGTCTTTCCCTGCTTGAAATCAGATAGTGTGACAATCTGCCTGATTGTTATTCAAGCATGTGCCATGTAGATCATTAACTTGGATGTCATTATCGATAAAACTAGGCGGGGATAATTGGGGGCGTGGTCAATGACCGGATTTCAGTGGTCAATGGCCTGTTTTGGTGATGAATTAAGCGGGACTAGGCAATATGCACCGTCTGCTGAAACCTTAAATACGATTTGATTAGGACAATCGAGTTTTTTCTTTGGCGAAGTTGATGGTGATTTTCTCGGTTAACTTTTTGCCGTTCCATGTAACGAAGACAACTCGCTTTCCTAGCGTATGATACTATCTACGCGCGTTAGTGCTTGGTTTTACATTGTTCAATCGGCAGCTTATGTGGCTGTTTAACTATTAAGAGGATAAGATTATGAAATATAGTAAATTTTTGTTGTTAGCGTTATGCTTAACTTCCGTAGCCGTTCAAGCCGAAACGATAGACTCTAGCGGAGCTGCTGATGGCGTTGCCGGTGCAGCAGGTACGGTGACTACGGCATGTGGGAAAGTTGCTTTTATTAAACGCAATTCGGGGACATTAATTACTGGTTTAACAACAGCAAAAGTCAAACCGTTCCGTATCGTTGAGACCAGCTTTAGTGCTTTAGGTGTCCAAGCCACTAAGAATTTCAGAGTAACTTACAGTTTGACCGCCTCTAAAGTACCCGTTCAAGCGGGTGTCTATGATTTCTGTATAAAACCGACTGGTGCAGGTAACGTATGGAAGAAACCACCCAATAGAAGCCATTTTTATACTATTGAAGCGGTTATCTTAGGGACTGTTGCTGCGGATAATGGGATATTCACCGCATTTTTTCGGTAGCAACAAGAGAAGTAGAGACGCAAAACCTTGCGTCTCTACAGTGCTGTTATGTCATTAGGGAATTTCTAAAAATTCAAAAAACCCCTTCGCCTTCCAGGGATGGAGGAAGTGCGGCAGCGAGTATGGAACGCGCGCCGTCTCACTCTGGGAGAAGGTTGGGGTGAGGGGGATATAAACAGTCGATTTTATTCTCCTCGGCAACCGCTCCATGCGTTGCCCTACCTCCTAGATCCATACAAGTCGTCACCCCAACCCTCTAGGCAACTGCTGAAGTATACAGGATGTACTGAATGCAGCAAACGCAGGAGGAGCAGTTTGTCGTCCTGCATTGCCGTACTATCTACATCTATGTAGGCATCCCAGAGGGAGA
The DNA here is from genome assembly GCF_040079455.1 of Methyloglobulus sp. Taxonomy (GTDB): domain Bacteria; phylum Pseudomonadota; class Gammaproteobacteria; order Methylococcales; family Methylomonadaceae; genus Methyloglobulus. The sequence goes on from NZ_JBEBKJ010000032.1 coordinate 31,164, forward strand.
GAGATCTCCATTACTTCTTGCCCTTATCTTTTCCGTACAAACTATACGCCCCAAACACCATTTGATGTGGGCGGCCTAGTTTTTCTTTGGTGAAGTCGATGGCGATTTTTTCTTTTAGCTGTTTGCCATTCCAGCCGTAAGCTTTAAAGAATTGCTCGTTATCTTTGCCTTTTTTATCCCAGTTTGCCAGGAGTGAGGAGGTAAAGTAGACACGTTTGCCGTCCCAGCTTGAAGACACCATATTCACTTGTGCGCCGATTTTATGCTCGTATACTTGTTTCGGTTTGAAGGGGTCACTGATGTTGAAGGCGCGGGTCATGCCGTCCATGAAGGTATTGACCCACAACAGTTTGTCGTCGCTTGAAATTGAAATGTCGACAGGTAATGGAATTTTAGCGGGTTCGCCAATGTCGGCGACTTCTTTGGTTTGCCATTCGCCTTTTTTATCTTTGTGAATCAGCCAGATTTTTGAAGTCAGGGCGGTGCTGGTGAAGCAGTAATCGTGTTTTTCATTCCAAGCACAGCGGATTTCCAAAGGCGCACCTGGGACATCGAATATTTTTTTAGGCTGTTTGGTGTGTAAATCCCATTGCACCACGGTATTGCCAAAGCGCTTCATGGCTTCAGGGTCGGCAAGCATTTTGCCGAAATCCATCATGTAGTTCGACCAGCCAGTGAACGATGACGTGAACATGACATTATGGCGGGGCATAACGCGCAAATCGTAACCGTAACCGTCGGCATATTTGCCGGTTTTAACCGCGCCGCCCAAATCGCTGTCAGTTGGCATCCAGTGCGTATCGATATATTTGCCATCATTGGTATATTCAACCAGTCCAGTACGGCCACCGTTATCCTTATTATTGGACAGCCCCGTCATAATCATACGTCCTGGTAAGGCATAGGTGGTATGTGGGCCGACCACGCCACCGCTTTTGGCGACAAAATCGGTAATCGTGTTGGTTAATGCGGGTTTTGCCGGATCGGTATGGATATCGAATACAAAAAGCTTATTGGTATCCAGCCCGCCCGCCCATAAATATTGGCGGTCATCAGTTACGCCAGAATGGTGGGCTTCATTGCGGCCACCGACCGAAAGGGCATTGATGACTTTTCCGTAAGTTTTTGATTTTGGTCTGGCATCAACCGTCACCAGTTTATCTTGTTCGTCGCCCAAGCCTTCCACACCTAATGTCCAGATGTAGACAAAATCTTCTTGTCCGGTGATTTTGGGTGCATAAGGTGATAAGCAGGTTTCATCGGCCAGCACTGAGTTAGTCGCAATGCCTGTTAACGCGGCGGTGGCTAAGCTTACGGCGCATAAGGTCTTTAACCTGTTACGCAGGTTTGTTGTTGTATTCATAGCTTCCTCTCTAATTTTGTAATTATTATTTTTGTGGTTGTACCGTTCAGGATCAATCCACTAAAGCCAGCGCTCCCGAAGGGCATTGGCAGACAACATCTTTCACTTCTTCTTCGCTGGCTTTGGATGGGTCAATGACAAATTGACCATCCTCAACTTTAAATACTTCGGGTAGTGATTTAACGCAAACGCCAGCATGGCAACATTTACTTGAATCCCAGTTGACTTGCATGTTGAACCTCCTATGGATGAATTAACCGCGCTTAACTTTCCGCAGTCGTTGGGTCGATCATGGTAAGGATCTGTGAAATTTTATTGGCCGGAAAACCACCTTGTTCAGCGTGAGACCTTACTGTAGCCTCGTCTGAGGCAATGTAAACGCAATAGACTTTATCATCGGTCACATAGCTTTCCAGCCATTGGATTTTTGGTCCCATTCCGCTTAGGACTCCGCAAGATTTTTGTGATATGCCTTGCAGTTGCTCCGGAGTTAAAGCACCAGCCCCAGGTATGTCACGTTCGATCAGGTATTTCGGCATAGTATTCTCCTAAGTTAAAAAAACGACCAGTCGTCTTACGCGTAAGGTTAGCATCAAACTCTGAAATAATCATCCAGCAAATCGTGACAACATTGTTTTATTGAATCGGCAGATTGTTCGATTTTCATTCGTAGCAAAGCGCCTTGCCAAGTGTTAGCCAATAAATCGGCCATATCATCAGCCGATTTATCCATTCGAATAGTACCTTCCATCTGTGCTTTTTTCAGCCCAGATGCCAGTAAATCACGGTATTGATGGACGGCTAACTGCAAGGATTGTTGACATAAATCGCTGGTATCACCGATTTCGCCCATCAAATTGCCCAGCAAACAACCGCCTTTAAATTCCGCTTTCTCCAACTCAACGATTAATTCATTAAAATAGTTTTTTAATGCAGTCAATCCATCGAGTTCAGGGTTTTGAATGTAGCGATCGAGTTCAATTATGAAAGGATCAATATAATGCTGGACGACCTCGGCGGCAAAACTTTCCTTACTGGCAAAGTAGTTGTAAAACGAGCCTTTGGGGATTTGCACCGCATCGAGAATTTCCTTAAGCCCCGTGCCATGGTAGCCCTGCTGCATCAATAGCTGCACACCTTGAGAAAGAAGATTTTCTTTGTTGATTTGTTTTTGAGGAATTACCATGTCACCATAATACGACCGGTTGTCTCAAATTGTCAAGTGAAACGATTTTGTTTGCATAAAATTCATATCTATCTGAATTTAAATCAAAGGGCAGGCGGAGGCGTTGTTGCAGCTCACACCGTCGGGCGCGGGGGCCTTGTTGGGTGACAAGGGTTATGGCAGCGATACGTTTGTCGAAGCCATCCAGCGACGAGGCATGCAAGCGGTCATCCCGCCGCGCAGCAACTGGGTCGCACCGCGTGATTGTGATTGGTTTGTGTATAAAGAACGCCACTTGATAGAATGATCTTGCCCCAGTCTAGCGGACACTCGGTTAAGAGAGTAATCTCTAAAACCGAGGTCAACCATGAAAACCAAAAAAGAAGTCACAACGACACGATCTGTCCGGAACAAATATACCTCTCAGTTTAAAGAACAGGCATTGGAACGCGCTGATCGGGATGGCATACCCAAGGTGGTGCAGGATTTAGGGCTGGCAGAGGCGACCTTGTATGCCTGGCGGGCAAAGCGTCGGCAATCTGGGGCAACCCTTTGAAGAGCAAAGGCTCCAACAGGCAGAACTGGCCCGCCTCAAACGTGAGAATGCCCGCCTGGAAGATGGGGTGGCATTCTTAAAAAAAGCGGCGGCGTACTTCGCCAAGTTGCCCAAGTGAAGTACACCATGATCAAATCCAATGAAAGCCAATTCCGTATTGGTCTGATGTGCCGCGTACTGTCCGTTTCCCGTAGCGGTTATTACGCCCGGACGTAGGCCACCTTCTGCTAGGGAGCAATCAAACCAGTTGCTTAAGATTGAAATAAAGCGTGTTTTCGATGATGAAAAAGGACGGCCTGGATCGCCAGGTTTACCCGCAGGCTTCAGGCGGAAGGCGTGTCCGCAGGCCGACACCGTGTGGCCAGAATTATGAGAATCAATGGCTTAAGGGCGAAAGTGGGCAGGAAATACAAGGCGATCACCAACAGCAAGCACTCTTTGCCAGTGGCCTCCTAACCTGTTGGAACAGGATTTCGGTGCAGACAGGCCTGACCAAAAATGGGTGTCGGATATCACTTATATCTGGACGGACGAAGGTTGGCTGTACTTGGCGGTGGTGCTGGAGCTGTATTCAAGGCGGGTCATTGGCTGGGCAATCGCCGAACGCATGACGGCGACATTGGTGTGTGATGCCCTCATCATGGCGTTATGGCATCGGAAGCTACCTACTGCTGTGATCGTCCATTCTGACCGGGGCAGCCAATATTGTTCGGCCGCCTACCAAAAATTGTTCCATAAACACCAGTTGGTTTGCAGCATGAGCAAGAAAGGCGACTGTTATGACAACGCCGCCATGGAAAGCTGAAGCCACAGCTTCAAGGTCGAAGCGGTGAATGGTGAACGCTTTAATACCCGTTCGGAAGCCAAATACCAAGTGTTCGAATATATCGAAGTGTATTACAATAGCAAACGGCTTCATTCCAAATTGGGCTATCTCAGCCCGATTGCGTTTGAAACCAAAAAAATCGCTTAGCAGGGTGTGCATGAAAGTAGGGCAAGATCAGGTTGTTGGTTGGCGTTCTTGACGTGCAGGCTTTCAAGGTTGAGTAGGCCGTCATAGACCTTTTGTTGCCTTGTGCCGCCGGGCAGGAGAATTTCGGCGAGTTGTGTCCACTTCATGGCCTGCATGATCTTGTGCTTTATGCTCCACGCGATGTTGCACTCAATATCAATAAGTTTTTGATATTCGCCATGAATTAATATAGCATCATTTGATTTTTGGCTAGTGTTTTGATTATTAGATTTTCTTTACTACTGGTTCTTGGCGCAATTGCTAATTTCTTGTTGGCAATCGTGCTTGATCAACTGACGATAACACACGTTGCTGAACGGGCATCACAGCTTGGTTCAATAACCCTGCTATGCGCTTTTTTGTTATTCTTGTCGGCAGGTTTTTGGATAATATTTAGGCTTATACTAACCTCCTTTTTCGAATATTTTTCCACCAAACAATGTATGGAGCGAAGGCTGCTGTTTTATACGGGTCAGCAGAATCGTCTTGAGAAACTATTCCAGTTTAAGAAAATTCGCTTACTTTATGTCAACCAACAAAAACGAAAACATCTTTTAAAAAAGATGTGAATTAAATTTTTTGACCTTATGAGAATCTTAATAGAGCGGTCTCATAATATCGTTAACCTTGCCCTATCAATCTAGGATAAAAGTCTTGATCGACAAAACTCCCTAGTGCCAGTTGACATCGAGCCGCACTAGTATTTAGTTAACTAACAAACTTCACATTGGCAGACAGACATGAAAGCAGACATCGGATTAATTGGTTTGGCGGTAATGGGGCAAAACCTCGTGCTTAATATGAATGACCATGGATATAAAGTTGCAGTCCATAACCGTACTAGCACCACCACAGATGAATTCTTAGCAGGTCCAGCCAAAGGTACGCAAGTAACTGGCGCACATACCTTAGAAGAACTGGTCAATAGCCTTAACTCACCACGCATCGTGATGTTGATGGTGAAAGCAGGCGACGTAGTCGATCAATACATCGACAAGTTAATCCCCTTACTGTCTGCTGGCGACATTATTGTTGACGGCGGCAATTCACTATTTACTGACACCAACAGGCGTACGGCAGCCCTTAAAGAAAAAAACCTCCGTTACATCGGCACCGGCGTGTCTGGCGGCGAAGAAGGCGCTCGGCATGGGCCTTCCATAATGCCTGGCGGCAATAAAGAAGCTTGGCCTTACGTAAAGCCGATATTCCAGGCGATCAGCGCCAAAGTGGATGGCGATCCTTGCTGTGAATGGGTTGGGGATAACGGCGCAGGCCACTATGTAAAAATGGTACATAACGGCATCGAATACGGCGATATGCAAATCATCTGTGAAGCCTATCAATTGCTCTCTGAGGGGCTGGGCTTGAGTGCTGATGAAATGCACACTATT
>NZ_JBEBKJ010000033.1:0-36646 GCF_040079455.1 Methyloglobulus sp.
CAATAGAAACATTATTAATTTATGAAAACCCTTACAATCTGGATTTAATTTCTGATTACAGAAATAATCTCCAGCAAAAAACAAACGTTTTGTTTTGTTGTTTTTTACTAAAAGTAAATAGCTACAAAAGATAAGGGATAAGAATAAAAATACAAAAACTTGAGCTTCGGCAAGTGTTGTAATATTTAAAATGAAAGAAACAGCTAGGGGATGTGCTTGAACATCTTCTACAAAGGGATCAGCTATGGCTGGGATTAAAAATATAGATAGAATTGTAAGCCAAAAAATAGCAGAGGGACTATATCTTTGCAAATCAAACTTAAGCAGAAAAATACAATAGATTATATTAACAATTAGCACCGAATAATAAAAGGCTAACATAATTTTTTTCTAAAAATAGAATAACTAAATTCCTGTATATTTTTTTCAGATATACCTTTTTTGCGCTCTGAATTAAATATGTCTGCTATTTTTGATAGAAGTTCGCTTTCAGAATCCGAAACATTAATCAAATTTGTTCCTGGATATCTATAGCATACATCGGTTGCCATGGCGGTAGTGCCTAAATTTATTGCATCAGCAACAGCTATGCCAAAACTATCCTCGGAATTTAGCCGCAAATACAAATCTGCTGTAGATAAAAGATAATTAAAGTCATCTTCACTTAAGGATTCGCAAATAATTACATTTGAAAATAGAGAAGCTTTTCTCCTTATTTCCTCTATTAATTCGCCGTTCCCATATAGGCAGCAGATGAGAAGATCCTCTGTTCTATATTGCATAAGCTCTATTGCCATTAAGTGGTTGTATATTGCTGTAGGATAACCAGAGCACACAAAAATTTTTTCGAATCCGGCTATTAACCTAGAGATTTTAATAACAAATTCCGGTGTTGGTGCGGGTGGCATCGGGGGAACATAAGGGCTTGATAGTTTAATCCGATCTATAGCCAAAATATGGCTATACCATTTAAAATGTCGGTCATTTAACGCCAATACAAAATCCACTTTTAAACGAAGCACCCATATTATCCATATTGGCACGTGATCGCCCAAATTACCATGATGTAGGGTGAGCAACCATTTTGATTTCCCTTTCGGTAAGATCGCCAACAAAGCTAAAGAACGAGGCCTTGAAAAATTGAAGTGAATATAATCAGCACTCCCAAAGAGACAAAAAAAAACAACCGGACTAACGTTATAGTTTTTTGTTTATGACAAATATAATTGCCGAGAAATTCTTTAGGAACTGACTTTGATTTTGAGGGATATAAATCGAAAAGCCAGTGTACACATTTTTCTTTTTTTATCAATCTTTTAATAAATGTTGTAATACCCCCTATAGGCTCCGGTAAGCCGCCTACAACAGCTATTTTTTTGGGGTTAATAAGGGTCATGTGGTTTTGATTAGCCTATATGTTGATATTGCATGGATAAAATAAAAAATAATCATAGTTGCACAGTGGTAAAGAATATAACTTTCGAAAGTAAACCGTAACAAATAAAAACTAAATACAATAAACGGCAATACTACTACAAAGATGAATCGGCATATTTCAAGCATAAAATTAATCTTCTCATAACCCCAAATACTCATCAAATTGGTTAATGGTTGACAGCAAGTGTCTACAATGAAAAGGCATAAGACCAAATATGCAATTTTGCCAGCGCTTACCCATTCAGAGCCAAAAACAAAAGTTAATATAATTTCGCCATAAAACCACAAGACCATTACCAAAATGAAACTCAGTGTGCTTAAACCCAATGCAATCTTAAATATTTTACCACCATTGCGAGATAGCCATTGGACGGCAAATGATCGATCAGAAAATTCAGCTGTGCAAATATTTAACAGCGCCCGCCTCACCACCGACAATGGGGCTGAAAAGATTTGTGCACACAAAAAATAATATCCCGCTAACTTAGTACCATAATTCACCGTGATTAAAAAAGTGGGGATTAGTGGCGCAGAATAAAGCATTACAGTTGAAAGGGAATTAATTATCGCAAAACGCCATTCTTTACGCAGCACCAGTAAACCAGCAACCAAATCGGCTTTTTTATAGAGGGTTGAATTTTTTCTAAACAACATAATCGACGCAATTATTTGCGACGAACAAACGCCGATCAATAGACCGTCTGAAACTTCTTTGAGACCAAGTATGAGGCTGATAGCAACTTGAAGAAAAACTTGCCATACACGAACACGCGAATACGTTGCGTAGTCTTTACTTGTTATAATCCATTGTGTTGCCAAATTAAAAACCCCAGCCACTATACAAATCGCCCAAATCCTTAAGCTAATAGCATGATTAATTGCATTAACTTCTGAATAAAAGAAAACGGCAATACCCAATATCAGCGCGCTAGTAAATACAGCAAGCAAACCTGATACCTTGTGTGAACGTATATCGCTCGTAAAACGAAAGCCTAGAATATCCATGCGTAGCGCAGCAACCACGGCATATAATGAAGCAATAGAAACTACGACTCCATATTGACCATATATCGACGGGCCATATAAGCGAGTTAACAGAGGGGCAAAAATAATAAGCAAAAGTTGCGCAACAGCAGCCCACCCAGTTAGCTTGAAAAATTTGACTAACATTTTATGAGGCTAGGTGATAAGAATTAGGAAAAAACAAAACTTAATTACTTCGCTAAAACCAGCAAAGACCAGCCACCAAATACCCTGGTGGCAATTTCGGGGCTTATAATGGACATTGCACGCCTTGGAATTGCGGCAACTTTCGCCTTTGCACTACTTGCCAATTCAATGGCATGAGGGGTTAAAGTGTAGTCAAGTACCTCAAGCCCAGCCCATTTAAGTGCACACATTGCACTTTCCTTATTGAAGAAATGGATATGCCCATTTTTAGCGTTAGCGCCACTGAAGAGGTTTGGTCTCAAAACCCATCTTAAGTTTATTTCTAATGGAATATGGAATATTTTATTTTCAGATAGATTTTTCATCTCTTTCATTAAGGTGAAATAATCTTCAATATGTTCAATAACATCGAGTGCCATTGTTAGATCATATGAATTGTTGCTTGAAGCGGGATCGACAGAAATAAAGGTGATCTTGTTGCCAAACATTTTTTTGCCTTCATGAATGGCCTGTGGCGAAACATCATAACCTGTCAAATTAGCATGGGAGTATATTTTACTCATTTCAAACAACACCCCACCTACACCACAACCAATGTCAAGGATATTATTAGGTATAATTGAGTTGCGTCGGAGTAGCTGAGCTACATACCGAGCCTTAAAGGATGAATGCTCTAAATCCCATGTTGGATTATTCTTATAATAAGTTCCATCTGTGTAAATTGACATCTCTTCCTACCTGCTAGTGTTCAAGAAAAATTGTAATGGTAAATGGAACAAAATTTTCCAATGTCCCATTGTTGGGTTAGCAATCAAGCCAGCAATCGCTTCGTTAGGTATAGCGATTGCCCATATAGATACCGTAATCAGCAAATGGTACTGACAATCGTTGTGCATTAATAAATAAACCAAGCAAGGATTGAGGGCTGCTACTATGGGGAGACTTTGCTTGGGCTAAAATGATACCGTTACAAGGGGAATGTGAAGGCTAAAACCAGTGTTGGGTATTACTTTACTTTGCACCACTCAAGTTCCCAGCAATAAAGTCCGCTTCACTTTCCATTAAGAAAGGGTTCATCGGTAAGCTGATGACTTCTTGAGCGGCTGTTTCTGCAATTTGAAAATCACCTTCTTTGTAGTTTAAATATTCAAAACATTCCTGTAAGTGCAACGGCTTCGGATAATGAACCGCTGTTGGTATCCCTACTTTTTGAAGCTTTTCTTGCAAAGCATTTCGGTACGGGGTACGCAGTGTATATTGCGCCCAAACGCTGGTGCGGTCAGTTTTTATTTCCGGTAAGGTAAGTTCCACACTATTTGATAATTTGTGGTTGTACGACTGCGCCACCCGTTGTCGCAGTTGAATTTCTTTTTTGTAATGTTTTATTTTGGCTAACAAAACAGCGGCTTGTAGGGTATCTAGTCGTCCACCTATGCCGATATATTTATGGTGATAACGCTGCCCCTGTCCATGCACACGCAGCATACGCATTTTTTCGGCCAACCCGTCATCACTGGTGAATACAGCACCGCCGTCTCCGTAGCACCCCAAGGGTTTTGCAGGGAAAAAACTGGTGCAGCTTATATCACCCAATGCGCTGTCAGATTTGCCTTGGTAAGTCGCACCAAAGCTTTGTGCGCCGTCGATGATGACCTTGAGTTCATGTTTGTCGGCGAGAGCCTTTATTTCATCCATGTCAGCCGGTTGTCCGTAAAGCGAAACCGGAATAATGGCCTTGGTTTTTGGGGTGATTGCCGCTTCGATTTTACTTGGATCAATGTTGTAAGTATCTGCCTGTATATCGACAAACACAGGCGTGGCCTTCATTAAGGCGATGGTTTCCGCCGTCGCTATAAAGGTAAACGGCGTAGTAATAACTTCGTCCCCGGGTTGAATATCTAGTGCCATCATGGCAAGCAGCAGTGCATCCGTGCCGCTGGAACAAACGATTGCATGTTTGGCTTCCGTAAATGTCTCAAGTTCTCGCTCCAACAGATCACATTCTTCACCCAGGATGTAGTTTGATTTGTTTAATACCGCATGTATTGCACTATCAATTTCATTTTTGTAAAGTTGGTATTGGTACTGAAGGTTTGCGAAGTCTATTTTCATTTGGCAATGCTAATTCGTATTTGTTAGTCGGTGATTTTTGGACGCATCCAGATACTCTTACCGTGTGGGTGCGGAGACTTACTGATGTAATTGTGTTTCAAATATTTGAAATTTCAAACAAATATTCACCATAAGCAGTTTTTGCCAGCGCTTCGGCGCGTTTGACCAATTCTTCACGGCTTAACCAGCCACGCTGAAACGCAATCTCCTCCAGGCACGCGATTTTAAAACCTTGCCGATGTTCAACGGTTTGCACAAACTGCCCGGCTTCAATCAAGCTATCGTGTGTTCCGGTATCCAACCAGGCAAAGCCACGGCCTAAGATTTCGACATTTAATTGTTGTTGTTGCAGATAGACATCATTAACGGCGGTTATTTCTAATTCACCACGGTGAGAGGGTTTTATTTTCTTTGCTATATCAACGACTTGATTATCATAAAAGTACAGTCCAGTCACCGCATAGTTTGATTTCGGTTGCGCGGGTTTTTCTTCGATGGAAATTGCCTTGTTGTTTTCGTCAAATTCAACCACGCCAAAGCGTTCGGCATCTTTGACCTTGTAGCCAAATACGGTTGCGCCACTCGCAAGGCTCATCGCATGTTTTAAATTATCAGAAAAATGTTGCCCAAAGAAGATGTTATCGCCCAATACCAGGCAACTATTGCTGTCGCCGATAAACTTTTCGCCAATCAAGAAGGCTTGGGCAAGGCCTTCCGGTTTGGGTTGCACGGCATACTCGATCTTTATGCCAAAGTCCGAACCATCGCCGAGCAAATTTTTGAAACTGAGCTGGTCTTCGGGCGTGGTTATAATAAGGGTTTCCCGTATCCCTGCCAACATCAGCACAGATAAAGGGTAATAAATCATGGGTTTATCGTAAACTGGCAACAATTGTTTCGATACCGCCTTGGTGATCGGGTGTAGCCTTGTACCAGCACCGCCAGCGAGAATTATGCCTTTCCAGTTCATTTTTAGTCTCCTAGTCCAAGCCGTTCGCGGCGGTAACTACCATCCTGGACGTGGCGGCACCACTCCATATTATCCAAATACCACTGCACGGTTTTCTTCAAGCCGGTTTCAAAGGTTTCTTTTGGTGTCCAACCAAGTTCTTCGGCAATTTTACCGGCATCAATCGCATAACGTAGGTCGTGTCCTGGGCGGTCTTTAACAAAGGTAATCAAATCCTGGTAATTAGCCAAGCCACTGGGTTTCTCAGGATGCAATTCCTCAAGGATGTTGCAGATAGTCCTGACCACGGCGATGTTTTCTTTCTCATTATGTCCACCAATATTATAGGTTTCGCCTATCTTGCCTGTTTCTACGACGGTGAGCAGCGCCCTGGCGTGATCGTCTACAAACAGCCAGTCACGGATTTGCTTACCATCTCCGTAAACGGGTAAAGTTTTGCCATCAAGCGCGTTGAGTATGACCAGCGGGATTAACTTCTCAGGAAAATGATAAGGCCCATAGTTGTTGGAGCAGTTGGTCACTACAACCGGAAGTCCGTAAGTTCGATGCCAAGCGCGGACAATATGGTCGGAGCTGGCTTTGGAAGCTGAATAGGGTGAGCTAGGCGCGTACGAAGTTTCTTCGGTGAACAACGAAGTATCGTCCGGCAAATCACCGTATACCTCATCAGTAGAGATATGATGAAAGCGAAAGTTGGCTTTTTTATCGCCCGTCAGAGCTTGCCAATAGTTACGCGCCGCCTCAATCAGAATATAAGTGCCGACGATATTGGTTTCTATAAAGGCTGCCGGGCCATCAATCGAACGGTCAACATGGGATTCCGCAGCCAAGTGCATAATGGCATCGGGCTGGTGCTGTTGCAACACAGCATTAACTTTCGCCGCATCGCAAATATCGACTTGCTCAAAATCGTAACGTGGGCTAGCTTCTACCGATTTGAGTGATTCAAGATTGCCCGCATAAGTCAGTTTGTCTAAGTTGACCACGCTATGTTCGGTGTTGCCAAGCACATAGCGGATAAGCGCAGAACCGATAAATCCGGCACCGCCGGTGATTAATATTTTCATGGATGGAGTTTTTTCACTGCCAGATTATGAGCTAACAGCAATCGTCTACTTGAATTTGAAAGCAACAAGAAGCGCACTCGATTAACTTGCTTCTTGCATGCAAAGCCTGAGCGCATTATCCCATGACGGCATGGTTAAACCAAACTGTTGTTCCAAACGATTGGTGGCTAACCTGGAATTTGCTGGGCGTTGTGCAGGTAGCGGATAGTTACTTGTCGGAATTGGAAGAATTGCCCGGATTTTTAATGCTATCTTTTCTTGCTCGTGGACAATATCGACAATTTTTTCGGCAAAGCTATGCCATGAGGTATCACCGATTGAGGTTAAATGATATAAACTTGAATTAAAGCTATTATCTCGCCGTTCCGTCATCGCTTGCCGCACAATGTGCGCTGTTGTCTCGGCTATTAAACGTGCCCAAGTGGGCGAGCCGATTTGGTCAACAACAATCTTTAGCTCTTCACGCTCAGCCGCCAAGCGTAGAATGGTTTTCAAAAAATTATTGCCTCTAGCGGCATACACCCATGAAGTACGCAGTATAAGGTAATCGCCTGCTACTGACTGAATGACTTGTTCACCTGCCAACTTACTCTGTCCATAAGTATTGATGGGATTGGGGCTATCGGTTTCCGTATAAGGGGTGCTTTTAGTTCCGTCGAAAACATAGTCGGTGGAGTAATGAACCAATAATGCACCTATTTTCTTGGCTTCCTCGGCCAAAACCCCCGGTGCTTCGGCATTGATCAAAAAAGCCAGTGCTTGTTCCGTCTCGGCTTTATCGACCGCCGTGTAGGCTGCTGGATTGACGATGACATCGGGCTTATGATGTTGGATGACAGCTATTAGCGACGTTAGATCGGCAAGGTCGGCTTGGGTACGATTGACTGCTATTACTTCGCCTAACGGCAATAAGGTTCTAGCTAACTCCCATCCCACCTGTCCGGTAGCCCCCGTGAGCAGAATTTTCATAAAAACACCTCGGCATCACATAACAATTGCCCAGCGATATCTTTATTTGACAGTATGGGTTCGCCCTGCAACGGCCATTGGATGCCGATAGCGGGATCATTCCAGAGGATGCTACGTTCGTATTCCGGTGCCCAATAGTCCGTGGTTTTATAGAGGAATTCAGCTGTTTCGCTAGTGACGATGAACCCATGTGCAAAGCCTTCCGGTATCCAAAGTTGGCGTTTGTTATCGGCTGAGAGCATCACGCCGACCCACTGACCAAACGTCTGCGAATGTTTGCGAATATCAACTGCGACATCAAAGACTTCACCGGCGACTACTCGCACCAACTTACCCTGCGGCTGCTGTATTTGGTAATGCAGGCCCCGCAATACATTCTTTGCTGATTTGGAATGGTTATCCTGAACAAAATTTGCTTTTATGCCGATCTGCTCGGCAAAGTTTCTGGCATTAAAGCTCTCATAAAAAAAGCCCCGCTCGTCACCAAAAACTTTGGGTTCTAAAATTAGTACATCGGGTATGGCTGTTGTTTGTATTGGCATAATGTTATAAGGCTGAACGCCTGCTTCCTGGGGTGGAGGGTTTTTTAGTTTTTAGAGATTCCCTTACACATTGCTTTAAGGGGATCTCTAATAATCCCCTCTCCCTCTGGGAGAGGGCTAGGGTTAGGGGAATAACCACTTGATTTTAAAGCCCTCATCCCAACCTTCTCGGCAATAGCTCCTGCATTGCCCTACTACCTACATCCATGCAGGCATCCCAAAGGGAGAAGGGGCTTTTTGAATTTTTAGAGGTTACCTTAAGTAAAAAGGGGTTTTCAACATGCCTATTAGACGGTGGCTCCTTCGTTTTGCTCTTTTACTTTAGCCATGAATTCGTAAAAAAATGCTGCAACTACACCCAGAAAAACACCCAGTAAAGTCGAGATCAATACAATCAGCAGCGAACTTATTCCTACTGGCTTATCCGACATTAATACGGGAACAATCGCCTTAGTCTTGTTTACGCTGAGCAATTGGTTTTTGATCTGGCCAATGGCATTTTCTTGTTCATTTTGTAGTCGGACATTATTCTTTTCGGCTATATCAAGTTCGTCTAGATCTTGGTTGATACCAATTGTTAAGCGTTGCTCCAAACCATCAATTAATTCCTGATTTTTTTTGATTTCGTTATCAACCTGTAATGCTAACATGGCACCTACCGCATTGCCGGACTTAATCTTTCCCCTGTTTTTAAGTGTACTTACCAACATTGCCTTCTTTTCTTTGAGCTGACTAGAAAGTAACTCTGATGTTTGGAAAAGTCTTTGTCTTTTGGATGCGATGTATTTTACTTCATCTCTGCTGCTTTTTAATGCATTTTCGGCTGAAGCTAATTTTACCTGTAAGTTCTTCGTTGTCAGACCTGTGATTAACGAGTGATCGGCCTTTATTTTTTCTACCACTTCATCGACTAAAGATTTGCACACTTGTTCATCAGTTGGCTTACAAGACGTTTTAAGTAAAAGAATATTGGCATTCTTAGGAACGCTCGCAACGATCTCATGTCCGGTTGCATTGTCAGTATTTTTTTGTATAGACTGCGCCAAAACAAAAGGGATGTAGGCTGCTTTTATTTTTTCTAAAACATCCTGAGTCATTTCAATGGGAATGGGCATTCCTTTGGCATCGTTATGTAGACTGCCAATCTGCACAACTGCTGAGACATCATGTCTTGTCTGTCTCAGTAAAGAAAAAGCACTACTTAGCAGCAAGCAAGCAAGTGCGACGCGAAAGATAATTTGCTTTTGCCTGACCAATATCTGGAAAATATCAATCAAATTGATTTCATCTTCTTGTTGATGCTGGGGATGGTAATGATCGCTGAGATAAAGCAGATTTGCACTTTGTCTATTGCTCATAATTCATTCTCTTAATCTAACTGAACCCTAAGTGTAGATCAATATGTATTAAAGTAATGTTACAACGTCCCAGTTGAAGTAAATAAATTTCGTTAGGGGACTTTTAAAAGTACAAGAATCACCTTCTGCCTTTGGGCATAGGTATCTACACAAGTATCCGCCCTTCTTCCTTGAGGGGCGACCGCCAGGGATGGCGGAAGTGCGGCAGCAGGTATGGAGCCTGCGCCGTTAAGGCCGGGATGAGGGGGTTAGTGATTTTGCAACCGATTGTTTTTGTTATATTGAAAAGTTGTGTGGATACTTATGCCCTTTGGGACGACTCCACGAAACCAGGGAGTAGGTGATTATTAGACGTTCCCCTTAGCTAGTCGTTTCAGATGCAAGCTGAGTTTTTGTTTTTTCGATAAAATCCCACATTAATGCAGTAAAAATTCCCAAAATAAGCCCTGCCAAGATAGATGCAATGATTATTAATTTTGTATCTATGCCCACGGGTTCAATCGATTTTTCAACGGGATATAAAAGCTTGGTATCCTGTATTAAATTGAACTCTGATTCGTTGCTAGCTATTTGAGATAATAAGGAAAATTTCTCGCTACTGATTTGATGCTGTTGCTGGGATAATTCCGTCATAACCAAGGCTGTTGTACCGCTATTATTAATCGGAGATGCCTTAAAAGCCTTATCAAACCCTTCAATTCTCTTACTAAGCTCTTTCTCATTATCCGCTAATAATGCCAAGCGATTTTTTGAACCTTCTAACTGCTCTAGCAATACCGTCCTAGTTTTTTTAATGGTGTCACTGTGGTTGTCAATTAATTTAGTGCTAATTTTGTTGATCAATTGTATGTAAAGTGGCGCTTGTTTCTCTGAACATTTGCTGCCAATAACTAAAATTTCGCTGTCTTTTGGTATAGAGACATTGATTTTAATATTTTTTGCCTGTTCAGGGTTCGTACGATAAAAATCATTCAATACAGAATTTATATAGAGTTCTTTCAGCTTGCTAGCGGCATTTTTTACCGTATCGACGGGTTTCTCGGAATTACCCGCAAACAGAGAGCCAATTTGAATTGCTGTCGAGTAGGAATAGATTTCAGGTCTTAAAACAGCGTAGGTGCTGCTCAGTAAAGTAATAAGAAGGCTAATTGTGATAATCATCTTCTTTCTTTTTACCAGAATACGCCAGATATCTAACAAGTTTATTTCGTCGTCTTGTAGGTGGTTGAAGGTTGTTGGGTAGCTATACTGCGACGCAGAAACAGAACTGACACTCTGTTTATTTTCATTACAATCCATTTACTATATAACCTATATTATCTTTGTTTGGGTTGGGCAATGTTATCAACATCATTATGTTAATTTCCTTAAACTCAATGAAATGTTTCATGACTCTATGCTAGTAGCCTATCATGCTTGCGCTGTTTTTCGATTCGTTTAAGATGGGCTAATGCAAAACACTACTTCTTTTAATCAGCAAATTTTCAGCGGTTTTTCTACCCAAGATAGTGAACAGATCGAGCGCGCCGTGGCAATTATTGCGCAAATTCCTGAAAACACGCCTTACCATCGACCGAAAGGGGTTGAAGTAGCGGCTATTTTAATGGATTTTAAGGTAGATGTGGAAACTATACTCGCGGCGATATTGAGCGATCCCCGACTTGAAGAATTGAAACCTAAACCCGACATTGCGAAACAATTCGGTAAAACCGTGGCGGCGTTGATCAAGGACATCAACTGGTTGAACAAGCTGAGTGTGTATTCCATCGAAATGGCCGAACAGCCGAATCAGGCAGAAACATTGCGCAGGATGCTGTTGTCCATGACACAGGATGTGCGTGCTGTACTGATAAAACTGGCTTACCGGATCAAGCACTTACGTATCTTGCCCAAAGAAGCTTACGAAGTCCGCCACTTCATCGCGCAAGAAACTTTAGATATTTATGCGCCGATTGCCAATCGACTAGGCATACACCAGTTCAAATGGGAGCTGGAAGATATGGCGTTTCGTTATCTGGAACCTCAAATATATCTCAAGATAGCCAAATCCTTAGCCGCCAAGCGTGATCAACGCGAAGCTTGTATTCATAACTTTATCCAACTATTGCACCAACGCTTGGGCGTTGAAATGATTAATTCCGAAATTTACGGTCGCCCCAAGCATATCTACAGCATTTGGAAAAAAATGCAGCGCAAACAATTGGATATTGACGAACTGTACGATTTGCTGGCGGTTCGGGTGATTGTCGATAACCTGACTGCCTGTTACGCCGTGCTGGGTATCGTGCATAGCAGTTGGCAATACATCCCCAAGGAATTCGACGATTACATTGCCAATCCTAAAGAAAATGGTTATCAATCCTTACATACCGTTATCCTCGACCCACAAGGTAACCGTATCGAAGTGCAAATCCGCACGAAAGAAATGCACGACTTCGCCGAAATGGGTGTTGCCGCGCACTGGTCTTACAAAGAAGGCGGCAAACATAACGTAGCAATGGACAAAAGCATTGCTTCCTTGCGTAAGTTGCTTGCAGAAAAAGACGGCGATGAAAGCCTGGACGATGACTTTAGTAACGAACTGTTCCGTGACCGGGTATATGTATTAACGCCGACCGGTAAGCTGATTGATCTGGTGAAAGGCTCAACACCGCTGGACTTTGCTTACGCCATCCACACCGAAATTGGCCATAGTTGCCGTGGTGCGAAGGTGAATGGGCGGATTTGTCCACTAACTTACACACTCAAATCCGGCGAACAAATTGAAATTCTGACCACTAAAGACATTCGCCCCAATCGCAACTGGATTGACCCCAATTTGGGTTATTTGAAATCATCCCATGCCATCAGCAAGGTTAAAAGCTGGTTTAAACATCAACAAAAAGATCAGAATATTGCGACGGGCAAGATTATTTTGGACAAAGAAATCCAACACTTAGGCTTAAAAGGCGTTCATCTCAAAGACATAGCCCAGCATTTCAAGCTGGCAGATAGCGATACCTTGCTCGAAGCGATAGGTCGTAATGACATCAATAGTCGGCAACTGGCAGCATTTTTTAAGATACCGGAATTAGAGCCGCAGCTTCCGCTGCCTGTCAAGAAAAAGCCGGAAACAAAATCCGTCGTAACCGTCGAAGGTATCGACAATGTGCTAACAACTTTCGCGCATTGTTGCACTCCCGTATTGGGCGATGACATCATCGGTTACATCTCTTACCATCGGGGTATCACGGTACACCGTAAAGATTGCGGGAACGTCCTGAATATCAGCCCAGAAAAACATGGTCAGCTGATTCCGGTGTTCTGGGGAGCTTTACAGGCTAGCCATTCAGTGCCGATTGTTATTCGCGCTTACAATGCCCGGCATTTGTTGAACAACGTCACCCAAGTGTTGACCCAAGCCAATGTCCATATCTCTAATGCTGCCCTGGAGACTAATCCTGATTTTTCCGCCGTCCTAAACCTGACGATACAGATTGAAAATACTAGACAACTAAGTTTACTGCTAAATAAAATCAGTCAACTGCCTAATATTGTTGATGTAAAACGCAAAACATAGGGGCAACCATCCTACCCATAGGCAATCTCTTGTGATTATTCAGGGGGGGCAGGAAAAATGTCTGCCACCTACAAGTAGCTATATAGTTGTAAGGCATAGATTTTTCTTGGCTTAAATCTGGTCACAATACTTCAACTGATTTTTTTAGGTTCAAGGTAGAATCACAACTACCCTACGGCTAATACTAACTTTGGATCTTTACATGTTTCAAAATAACCCAAAACGCCTGATCCTAGTTGACGGATCTTCATTTTTGTTCCGTGCTTATCACGCGATACCACCGCTTACCAGCCCAAAAGGTGTGCCTACCAATGCCATCCACGGTGTCACCAATATGCTTCGTAAGCTCATAGCGGACTATCACAGCGACTATATCACCGTGGTTTTCGATGCACCAGGCAAAACTTTCCGAAATGAGCTTTACGACCAATACAAAGCGCACAGGCCACCGATGCCGGACGATTTGAGGGTACAAATCGAACCATTGCATCAAATCATACGGGCTATGGGTTTGCCTTTGATTATTGAGTCTGGCATCGAAGCCGATGATGTCATGGGAGTATTGGCGAAACAAGCGGAACAGCAGGGCTATGAAATCATCATCTCTACAGGCGACAAAGACATGGCGCAGATGGTCAACGAGAACATTATCCTCGAAAACACGATGTCCAATACCCGCATGGATATTCAAGGTGTTATCGACAAATTCGGTGTTCGTCCTGACCAAATCATCGATTATCTGGCTTTGGTGGGCGATTCTGTAGACAACATTCCCGGCGTACCCAATTGCGGCCCGAAAACGGCGGCAAAATGGCTCGCACAATACGGAAGCTTAGATAATCTTATTGCCCATGCTAACGAAATTGGCGGCAAAATTGGTCAAAACTTACGCGCCAGTTTGGATCATCTGCCCTTGTCTAAACAACTGACGACGATAGTGTGCGATCTGGAATTGCCTTATTCCGTTGAAGATTGTCATCAACAACCTGCCAATACCACGGAATTAATTCGATTGCTGACTGAACTCGGTTTTACGACTTGGTTGAAGGTACTGGCGAATACGGTAGAACCCACCCAACAGACACCTGAAATTGCCAATGAGAAACCCGCTGTTGTTGAATCTAGTTATGAAACGATACTAACAGAACAACATTTTAATCAATGGCTTAAGCAACTTGAAACCGCCGAATTGTTTGCTTTTGATACCGAAACTACTAGTATTGACTACAGCAAAGCGCAAATTGTCGGCGTATCATTTGCGGTAGAAGCAGGGAAAGCGGCTTATTTACCGCTGGCGCACACTTACCATGGCGCACCTGAGCAGTTAAACCGTACTGACGTACTGGAAAAGCTAAAAGCCATCCTGGAAAATCCAAATAAAGCCAAGTTGGGACAACACCTCAAATACGATGCCCACGTCCTCGCCAATCATGGCATAACCCTACGCGGCATTGCCCACGATACGATGCTGGAATCGTACGTCTTAAACAGCACCGCCACCAAACATAACATGGATGACATTGCCAAGACGTATTTGGAGGTTAACACTATCCACTATGAAGACGTGGCGGGTAAGGGTGCAAAGCAAATCCCGTTCCAGGAAGTGGCTATTGAGCAAGCCACACCTTATGCGGCGGAAGATGCAGACATCACCTTACGAATCCACCAAACTTTGCTGCCAAAACTGCAACAAATACCCAGCTTGCATGCCTTATATATGGAGATGGAGATTCCCCTGATTCCGGTGCTCGAGCGAATCGAGAGCAATGGCGTACTGATAGACAGTGCCATGCTCGCGCAGCAAAGCCTGGAACTTGCCAGTAAAATTATCAGCTTGGAACAACATGCTCACAACTCAGCAGGACGGACGTTTAACCTCGGCTCACCCAAACAGATCCAAGAGATCCTCTACGACCAACAAAAACTGCCGGTACTGAAAAAAACGCCGACCGGACAACCTTCAACCGACGAATCCGTGCTGCAAGATTTGGCGATTGATTACGAACTTCCCCGACTGATACTGGAATACCGCAGCCTGAGTAAACTCAAATCGACTTATACCGACAAACTCCCGCAGCAAATTAATGACAAAACTGGGCGGGTGCATACCTCGTATCATCAGGCTGTCGCTGCAACTGGACGGTTATCTTCTACCGACCCTAATCTGCAAAACATCCCGATCAAAAGCGAAGAAGGCCGTAAAATCCGGCAAGCCTTTATTGCCCCGCCTGGTTACAAAATTGTCGCTGCCGATTATTCGCAAATTGAATTACGCATCATGGCGCACTTGTCGGCAGATACAGGTTTACTGAATGCTTTCAACGAAGGACTGGATGTACATCGTGCGACAGCGGCAGAAGTATTCGGTGTTGCGCCCGAGCTGGTAACCAATGACTTGCGCCGCTCGGCTAAAGCCATCAATTTCGGCTTGATCTACGGCATGTCGTCTTTTGGTCTGGCCAAGCAATTAGGGCTAGGCCGTAGCGAAGCGCAATCTTATATCGACCTGTACTTTGTCCGTTATCCGGGCGTAAAAAATTACATGGATACCATCCGTGAACTGGCGCGTGAACAAGGTTATGTTGAAACCTTATTCGGCAGGCGCTTGTACTTACCGGAAATAAAATCCAAGAACGCTGCCATGCGCCAATACGCAGAGCGCACCGCCATCAATGCGCCCATGCAGGGAACCGCCGCCGACATTATCAAACGCGCCATGATTGCCACCGACAAATGGCTAATTGCGGAAAAAGCCGATGTTAAAATGATTATGCAGGTGCATGATGAGTTGGTGTTTGAAATCGTAGAAGATAAGGTGAACAATTACACCGATGCCATCAGGTCACTAATGTGTGATGCCGCCAAACTTACTGTGCAACTGATTGTCGATATAGGGGTGGGTAATAATTGGGATGAGGCGCATTAAAGGAATGCCTTCTGCCCACACTACCGTAAGGGTAATCCCTTGAGTTACAGTGCAACCACAAAAGGGATTAAAAGGCCTCGAATTAACCTATGTGGCGTTACACAGCACGGGTAGCGTATGTGGTTTGGCAACGCAGAACGACAAATTGCCCCTGCGTTTGCAACATACAGTAAATCCTGTACTCCAGCAGGAGAGGGAGTCCGTTTCTTTTTCAACTTGTTGTTTTTATTACGTCGAAAAGTTGTGTAGATACTTATGCCCAAACGGAGGCAGGCTTTTTAGAAGCACCCATGCTTACTTCTTTTTAACAGTCTTTTTGCCCTTAACACCGCTTTTGACGACCGTCTTGCTTGCGCTATCGGGCTTAAAATAACCTTTACTTTTGCTTTTGGATGATGTGCTTAGTTGTTTGGCTTTACTTTCAGGGGTGTAATAACCCTTACTATGCGTACTTGCCTTAGCAACTTGGATGACCTTTTCTGATTTCCCTAGCTTCTTGCCTTTAGTAAGTGTTGGCATTGTTTTTTTACTGGTTTTACTTGATGCAAGCACACCTTTGGCTTTACTTTCGGTGCTGTGGGTCTTTTTGCTAGTAGTGACAGTCTTCTTACTTGACTGTGCAACATGCGACACTGTTGCAACGTGCTTAGCTATCTTTTTAGTTTTTCCAGCGATCTTAATTTTTGTAAGTACTTTCGGGCTTACGTCCTTACTACGCGAAGTAATTGTGTGTGAGGCAAGATGGCTAATGGACGTATGTTTTCTTACATAGCGGACATTATGGTTATCGTCATCATCATTAACTTCGAGGCGTCGAGATGCATAATGCGATGAAGGCCGATGTCCACACGTAAGCTGATAAGGCGGCACGCCAACCGAATATTTGCTCATCGAAGTAATGTTTTTTGAGTGATAAGTGCCGTATTCATTCGAATAACCGATGTCCATCATGGTAAACATATGTTCATAGCGTTCACCGCTGCTCATACCACCTAACACGACACCGATCAGGCGTTTACCATATTGGTTGGCAGAAGCAACCAGATTGTAGCCGGAACCGCAGGTATAGCCGGTTTTCATGCCTTCGGCACCGGGATAATTAGCGACAAACTTGTTGGTGCTGCGTAAATATCTGCCGTTGTAATAAAGGCTGTCGACAGCAAAATAGGGGTAATACTGCGGGAAGTTCTTTTGTATTTTCAATGCCAGCAGCGCCATATCGTGGGCTGTTGTGGTTTGCCAGTCGTGCGGCAATCCCGTCGCATTCATAAAGTGGCTGCCGTACATGCCAATGCTATGTGCTGTTGAAGTCATTTTTATGGCAAATTGCGATTCACTCACAGCTATTTTTTCTGCCAGCACGACGGCGGCATCATTGGCGGAGCGGGTGACGACTGCGAGTATTGCATCCTCAACGGAGATGGAATCCCATGCCCTTAAACCTAGCTTACTGGTCGGTTGATGGGCAGCATGGCTGGATATATTCATCCGGTCACTTAAACGCAGTCGTCCGGATTCCAAGGCGGAAAAAGCCATGTATAGCGTCATCAATTTTGTCAGGGAAGCTGGATACCAGGATTGATTGGCTTCCATTTCATACAGCACATCGCCGTTTTCAGCATCAATCAAAAGCGCGGCGTGACGACCATAACTTAACTGTGAAAGCAGCATCAGTCCTGTTGCTGTCAAGATGAGTAGGATATGTTTCACAGTCTTCATTTACCGTAGTTCTTAAACAGAGGGGTCATAGTCAAAAGCAATGGCTGATGATACAAAAAGTGCTAACTATAGTCGAATTTTTACTTAAAACATAAGGTAACCTCTAAAAATTCAAAAAACTCCTTCTCCCTTTGGGATGCCTACATGGATGTAGGTAGTAGGGCAATGCAGGAGCTATTGCCGAGAAGGTTGGGATGAGGGATTTAAAATTAAGCATTTACAACCCTCACCCTAGCCCTCTCCCAGAGGGAGAGGGGATTTTTAGAGATTCCCATAAAAAGTGCTTGAAGAAGTGCTTGTTTTTTTGCAGATAGTTTTTTAACTTATTGATTAAGGTCATTGTTCGATATGTTCGCCACGAACAGAATCAATGAATTACCGTTCATCCCCAGCCCTTCGATAAACTCAGGAGAGCCACATCGAAAAACTTGTTCAAAGATTTCTTTATAGAAATCTAGGTATTGCCAAATATGGATTTATTTGAAATCCTTCACGCATGTATAAGGCGGTTCGCCCTGACAAATTCCCCAGTGAGCGCCAAAACTCCCTTCATCATTCGGTTTCCATTTTTCAGAAAAAGCCTCGAATACATTACCGCCCCAGTTTTTCTTGGCCAGCTTTTTCAAGGTAGATTTAATGGCTATGATCTGATTTTTTTGTCCGGCGACACCACATTTTTGACCTGTACGAGTATTGGTTTCCGTGCCGCCTTCAGGACTATTAGGCCAACCAAATTCCGTAAGAGTCAACTCTTTGCCAGGATATGTGCGACTAATATCTTCAAGCCTGGCAATGTGGAAATCAGCCGCCTGTTCTGCTGTAGTACAAGTATGTACGCCGGCATGTTTATTTTCCCACCAAGGAAAAATATTGACTCCGATCCAATCCACTTTTGCTTCAAAGCCAGTTTTTTGGCAAGGCGTTGTCCGATTACACCATTCCCACCAGGTATCAATCGTGGTAATTGGCTGTTTTACTCCCGCTTTACTCAGGTTATCCATACATTTGACAATCTCGCCATCAAAAACATTGCCATGCCGTGTCCTAACTTCAGAGCCGCAACTTAGTTTGACAATTGTTTTGGGAAAAGCCTTGGCAACTTCAATGCCACTGGCGATGGATTGGTCATTTACTGCGATGTTCTTATCCAGCCAGATAATCGCAATTACCTTAAGTTTTCGGGCTTCCGCCGCCGCAAACGTATAGTCCAATCCATTCATCACCCCATACGTCATAATGCAGCGAAAATGGGTATCCTTCACCAGTTTATCTAACAACGTGTCGATCAACTTATGCGAAGGTTGTGAGCCATAATTTGGGTTAATATCGCCTACATAGGGGCTAAAAGCCACGCATTGCATGGCATTGCTTTCGCTGTTGTGTGCCGAGTTTTTATGATGCTTAATAGGACGGTCGGCAAATGCGCTTTCCATATTGATGACTAACAGAATATTGACTACCAATAGCGATACAAACTTCATAAAATCTCCAAAATAACCAATGAAATGAATAACGGTTAACCCGCTCTTGTCTTGTTCGCAGCATTATCTTTTTTTTATATGAACCCTACGTGAACCAGCAGCCGAGGGGTTCTGGAGTCTATGCGTTAGCCAGAATGATTATGAGAAGCGATTTTTTATTTGAACCACTAAAGTTTGGTTAGCCCCTGGATATCAAGGCAGTTGTAAATGGTCACATATCTACCAAGCAAGATATGCAACCAACAGAAGAATGCGATCAATTTATTGATCGTTTCTGACGGTGTGAAAAGGAATTACTTCCCCCCACTCTCTTTTTTGATAAGCAAATTCATCACATCAATCATTTTTTCCTGAGATCCCGCTAAAGTTCCATTGGTTCTATATTTGCCGTTAACGATTATTGCCGGAACGCCTGTGATTCCATACTTTGCAGCAAGGGTTGGTGCTTGGCGCATCTTTGAATCAATCATAAATGATTTATAAGTTTCTCGGAAATCCGCATCTTTAACGCCATGAGCGGCAAAGAATTTGGCTAATTCGTCTTCTGTTTCAAGGGTTTGTTTTTTCTCTTGGATTGCGTCAAAAAGATCGGTATGGACAGCATCAACTACGCCCAAGGCTTCAGCAACAAAATAGGCTTTAGCGTGCTTGCCCCATTGTTCGCTAAATACGGCGGGCATACGGATGAATTCGACATTTTTTGGCTTTGTTTTTAGCCATGCTGCCAACGAAGGCTCAAAACTGTAGCAATGTGGACAGCCATACCAGAAAAATTCTATAACCTCTATTTTGTCTGGATTGGTGGTAGGTTGTGCAGGGGATAGGGTTTCATAGGTTAGCTTTTCTTCTGCACTTAGCAGTGCTGAGAATGAAGCGAAAAGCACTAATATTACAATTCCAGCAAATTTCTTTATCATCGGTTTTGTCTCCAAAGGGTCAATTTATTTGTACAGCATAAATGCAACTTATGAACAGGGAATGAACCTGCTTATAATTCAGCTTAAATACTAACGCTTATTTCATGGTCGAAATGTGATAGGAAACGGCTTTGATCTCCTCATCACTCATTTTCTTTGCAATCATCACCATCATATTGTCGGCATTATTGCTGCGTGCACCGGACTTAAAGTCGGTTAGCGTTTTAATCAAATAATCGGCATGTTGAGACCGTAATGCAGGAAATGCAGCCGGTTTATTGCCTTCCCCAGCGGGGCCGTGACAGGCGATACAGGCCGATACTTCGCTGGTGAGATTACCGTTTCGGTATAGATTGCTACCGACAGCCAACAAGTCTTTCAGGGTTTCTTTAGCCTTATTTTCATCTGCTGCTTCGTCAGCATTATCATCTGGCGGTAGCGTAGGTGCAGGATTTGCTGAAATGGATTGTGCTGAATAATAAGCCGCTAGATCAAGCATATCTGCATCGCTTAAAGCCATTGCCATTGGTGCCATAACAGCATCGATACGACTTCCGTCCTTAAATGCGTGTAATTGGTTGAACAAATAGGATGAATGCTGCTGGGCAAGTTTAGGGAATGTAGGCATTGCACTATTGCCATTTTCGCCATGGCAACCGCCGCAAGAACTGGCTTTGCCCTTACCCGCCGCACTATTACCTGCGGCAACTATATCTTCAGCATGTAAAATAGGTGCTGTGCTGGATAATACCAGTGCAAATGCCGGTGTCAATAAAAGTGCCAACCAGTTTTTTTTCATCAGAGTCCCCTTCGGAATCGTGTTATGTGTATGGTAGCCTTAATGCGTGAGGCCGTTAACCGACTTAAATTTTACCTTAATTACCACAGCTAAGCGAGACAGCGATGAATCCAGTTTATCACCAAGCAAAATTTATGAATAGTTCGCCTAGCCTTAAGGATACTCCAGCCGATGTGGGCAAGGAAGTTGCTTTTGCGGGGCGTTCAAATGCTGGTAAATCCAGCGCCATAAATACTTTAACACGACAAAACTCACTCGCAAGGACAAGTAAAACCCCTGGCAGAACGCAAATGCTGAATTTTTTTGAAATTAATGAACAGCAACGTTTTGTTGATTTACCTGGGTATGGTTATGCAAAAGTGCCGATAGACGTAAAAAATAAATGGCATCAGCTAATGGAAATCTATCTTACCCAGCGCAAATCCTTGTGCGCCATTATTTTGGTGATGGATGTGCGGCATCCCTTAACCGAATTCGATTGGCAAATGATCGAATGGTGCCAACATACAGGCTTGGCGTTACACATATTGTTAACCAAGGCGGATAAATTGACTTTTGGAGCGGCTAAAAACACTTTGTTACAAGTTCAAAGGGAACTTAAAGACGTTAACATCCCGTTAACAGCGCAATTATTTTCTGCGTTGAAAAAAACGGGGATTGACGAGGTGCATCAGGTGATTGATGGGTTGTTTGGCAGCCGTAGGGAGGATTAGGCGCGCAAATCCTCCAACTTTCAATATAGATAAAACTTTTCCGCGCGTCGTAATCAGCTATTTCGACGAACACCGCAGTTGGCAGATTACGCCGCGCCCAGAGGGCAAACAAAACGGATGAGTCGTATGTTTGCGCAGCAACATCGACCCATTTAATCCGACTTACGGGCTTAAAAATGTCGACAATGCCGTTAAGTTAAGAGGTCTGTCCCTTCTCCCTTGAGGGAGAAGGTTAGGATGAGGGCGATTTAAATAAAAGCATTTTTTCTATGTTATCTCCCTTATCTTCCGCTTGACGGGGTATGTTTGCCCAGTCACTCACGTTTTGCCGATGGTGGCGTTTTGAACCACGTTGAAACCCTACGGACGGGGCAACATGCCCCGTCCGGCTGGAGGCTGAGCCAGTGTATAAGAAATTTACCGGCTTAGATTTTCCCAGTTTAGTTGAATATTATTTACCTGAATTCCTTAGGCAAAATGCTAGAGTGATGTTTTTTGGTAACGATGCTATTTACGGTCTTTACGGTAGGCAAGTTTTTAAAGTTTACCTGTCTGGAATCTTAAATCCCCCTGTCAATACTGCCCCAGTCGCCGTGAACAATGCTTTTACCCTGACACACAACGACACCAAGCCCATGACGGTCGCAGCACCCGGCGTACTAAAGGATGACAGCGATGCCGAAGGCGATAAGTTAAGCATTGCCGCTGCAACTGCGATAACACCAAGAACCATTAATCTACCCAATAAAGGCGGCAAGATCGCACTTTATGCGGACGGTCATTTTGTCTACACGGCATTGTGCGCCAACACCAAGGGTACTTTTAGCTTTAATTATCAAATCACTGATGGTCAGGCGGTCAGCAACACGGCGAGAGTTACGCTAACTATTCGCCACGCTTGCAGCAAAACCCCAAAACCATTAAACATTGTAAAAAATAGTTTGGTGCTTCTTGCCAAGCCAAAAAAAGAAAGTCCCAAAGCCATAAGGACAGGCTTCGGGACTCCAGAAAGAATCAGCCTATAAACAAGGGGAAAGGAGGCTGATTAAACGCCATTGCGGACGTTCTTCAATGTGACTAAGATAGTCAAAAAAAAGTTCCAAAATATTTTTCTTAAGAACTGTTTTTTTAAGGAATCTCTGATTACTTCAACTTCATTCATCCTGAAATTCTAGGCGCAAGCCTTTTGCCTGCTCTTACAATCCCTTCTGGTTATCAGTGCAGCCACAAGAGATTGGCCTTACGGTAGCGTACATTCTCTGTTTAAATCCATTTTGGCATTCCTGATTTTATCAACTATTCCTTAACGATAGTGATAAAATTCAACCAAAAACAAGAGGAGGGTGCTTACATTGTCAGAAAATAATAACAAACATAAGATAGTGGTTGTAGGTGGCGGGGCGGCAGGGTTGGAGCTTGCAACCAGTTTAGGTCGTAAGTTAGGTAAGAAAGGCCTCGCTGAAGTCATGTTGCTTGACGCCACTTCCACGCATATCTGGAAGCCGCTGTTGCACGAGGTTGCAGCCGGTACGCTGGATGAGTCTGAACAGGTAGAGTATTTGGCGCAAGCTTACCGCAATAAATTTCGTTTTCGCTTAGGGAAAATGGAAGGGCTTAACCGGAAGCTTAAGGAAATTTATGTCAGTCCTATTTTTAGTGACAGCGGCGAAGAGCTGATTCCAAAACGAACCTTTGGTTATGATACGCTGGTGATGGCCATTGGTAGTGTAAGTAATTCTTTTGGCATCAAGGGCGTAGAGGAACATTGTTTGTTCCTGGACACCACTTCGCAAGCCTTTAAGTTCCAAAAGCAACTGGTAGAATCGTACATTAAAAATCATGCTGGAACAGATGCGGCAAAGAAAAAACCCTTATCCATTGCGATTGTCGGAGGTGGGGCGACAGGTGTTGAGTTGTCTGCGGAATTACACGAAGTGACTAATCTTCTCGCGGTTTATGGATTGAATGAATCCAGCAATGTAAAACTGACTATTATTGAAGCTTCACCGCAATTATTGCCGACATTGCCCAGCAAATTGGCACTTGCCACACAAGACCAGCTGGCAAAGCTTGATATTGACCTGAAACTGGGTTGCCGCGTGATTGAAGTGACCAAAAAAGGCATCAAAACACTGGATGGTGAAACAATTCTGGCAGATTTGAAAGTTTGGGCGGCAGGCATTAAAGCGCCGGATTGGGTAAAACGGCTGGATGGGCTGGAAACCAATCAAATCAACCAATTAGTTGTTGATGAAACCTTAAAGACTAATGACGATAATATCTTTGCTATAGGCGACTGCGCCGCTTGTCTTTGGCCTGGGCACAAAGGCAACGTGCCGCCTAGGGCGCAAGCCGCTCATCAACAGGCGACAACGTTATGCAAATCTATTGTCAACCGCTTATCGGGCGGGGCGTTGGTAAAATACAACTACCTTGATTACGGTTCGTTAGTTGCCTTGGGTAAATATTCCACAGTCGGCAATTTGATGGGCAACCTGATGGGTACAGTCACCATCGGTGGATTTATTGCCCGTGTTGTTTATCTATCGCTCTACAAAATGCACCAAGTCGCGATACACGGCTACTACCGCACCGCATTATTGACGTTGTCGAATTTATTCCGGCGCAGCGCCCATGCAAAAATCAAGATGCACTAACCATAGCCCCACACATTTCCAATTTCCTTAACCTTTCACACACACCAATAACATGCTTGAAATCGAATACGAGTTTAGAGAAGACGATTTAATCCATTTCAACGAAATGCGCTTTATGCAAACCGATGAATACCGGAACCAAATTAGAAAGAACCGTTGGATAGTGCCCGGCATCATGATGCTGATTGGAACTTTCTACTATTACTACTATGCCGATTTGAAAGCAACCGGCTATATCATGCTGGTTGCAGTGGTTTGGGCAGCGTTTTCTCCGCAAGTCATCCTGCTGAATATAGGACGGCAGGTACTTAAAACCTATACACATAAAGAAAGAAAAGCCATGTTCGGCACTTACGTGTTGACGATTGATCCTGCAAACCCCAGTTTTTTGTATGAAGTGTCGCCCAGCGGCAAGAACAAAATGGCTTGGTCGGAGTTGGTCAGGGTGGATTACGGCAAAGGCTATGTTTATATCTACCTCGATTTGGCTACCGCCTTGGTAATCCCTGAAT
Organism: Methyloglobulus sp.; assembly: GCF_040079455.1. Classification (GTDB taxonomy): domain Bacteria; phylum Pseudomonadota; class Gammaproteobacteria; order Methylococcales; family Methylomonadaceae; genus Methyloglobulus. The sequence continues at coordinate 24,909 of NZ_JBEBKJ010000033.1, forward strand.
CTACCTTAAAAAGAGGCGATTTACAGGCTTTTGCCAAGCAGGTTGAGAAGATGATTGAGATGCATGGGTAGTGTTATAAGCAAAGAATATTTCATTCCTCTTATAGCAATTATAATAATTTTATTATAATATGTTTATCCTATTTGATTACACTGATGCAAATGGCAAAAACGACATTAAAGAGTGGACATTAGGACTAGAAAAGCGTGAACGTGCAAAGCTCAATGCGAAACTCGATATGCTTGCGAAACTAGGTTCTGATTTATTTCCACAAGTGCTTACTGGGACTCCCACGCCAGGCATTCTAAAGCTTAGGGTTAAAGGCAAAGTCCAGCTCAGGCCCATGTTGTGTAAAGGGCCTATTGATCATGAAAAAGAATTTACGTTACTAATCGGTGCAAAAGAGTGTGGCTCTCAATTTGTCCCTGAAAAAGCAGATGAAAAAGCTAACGTCAGAAAGCAAATAATCATTGAAAATCCTAGCAGGAGGTGTAGCCATGAAAGAATTAGTTAAAACATTGGTCACAGAATTCGACGATAAGGACTATGCACATGCTTATATGGAAGAATTTTCCAATATGGCTATTGCAGCTCAAATAAAAGTGTTGCGGGAACAACGCGGTTGGACACAAAAACAACTTGCTGAAGCTGCAGGCATGAAGCAAGAGCGTGTTTGTGCGCTTGAAGATGTAGATTATGATGCTTGGACTGTCAAGACCTTACGTAAACTCGCCAAGGCTTTTGATTTGACAGTAAAAGTTTCTTTTGAAAAATTCAGCAGCGGTATTTTAGATGTTTCAAAAATAAGTCCTGAAACATTAAAAAGGACACCACGCCAAGAAGATATGAAAGAGTTTTCAAGCAATGGATATGGACATGTAGAAACATTGTGGGGCAATGCGGTAACAACCACAAGCCCCATATCATTTCTGCCTATAAAAAAGCCTATCAATGATATAGAGTATCGTGAACCTAATAAAAAAGCGGCATGAATAGGGAAGCCTTAAAAAAGGCTATAGATAATCTTTCTATACAAATGATCTATCTGCATTCAACGAACGCGTATTTTCATAACGGTTTTGACCCCTTAATTCCTAGCCAACAACTTGAAGGGCAATTCAATATTGCCACCAACTCTTATTATTTCAAAGAAATTCAAAATGTTAACGGGGATAAGCATAGAATTTTAGTTTATCGAACTGAAGCCCGTATGCGTTATTTAAAAGGTCCAATTCCTGATGAATTAAAAAGTGACCAGGGAAATGAAGAGGAACTAAACAAGCTATTAGCATCCGAAATAGTGGCGGAATTCATTTCAGAATATGTCATTAAGTGTGATGGGGAATTACCACAAGATGCAATTTTAGAGTTCGGCAGGATCAATGTGCCTCATCAGGTATGGCCTTATTGGAGAGAATATTGCCAATCCACTTGTGCGCGTATGTCCCTACCAGTGTCTATGCTTCCAATGTATGCTATAAACGAAAAAACAGAAAGCCTCTAACGCACAACTTCGATTCAGTGAGCGGCCCCTGGATCGAGCGTCGCGGAATCTGGTATTTTGTGCCTCCGGTATATCCCGTGTTTCGTTCCACTTCATACGGACTACTTTGCTGATTTGAAACCCCTGTCCAGCTTGTGTTGGTTTTTCGCCTTGAATCTTTTACCTTAAACCTTAATGCTAAATTTTAAAAACATCGCCCTGCGCCGTGGCGCACGTGTGTTATTTTCTAACGCTTCATTTACCATCCACAAAGGCCAAAAAGTCGGTTTTACCGGGGCCAATGGCGCAGGTAAATCCAGTTTGTTTGCGTTGATCAGGAATGAACTGCACCTTGACGAAGGCGATTTCTCCATGCCGCCGGGGCTTGAGATTGCCCATGTCGCCCAGGAAACACCCGCTGTATCGAGTTCTGCTATTGATTACATCATGGATGGTGACCGAGAATTAAGGCGGTTGCAGCAGCAGTTAGAAGTTGCGGAAACCAACCACGATGGATTAAAACAAGCCGAACTCCATTCCGCGCTTGAAACTATCGGCGGTTATACCGCACAGGCGAAAGCGGCGCGATTGATGAATGGCTTAGGCTTCAAGCCCGAGCAGGAAAAAAATGCCGTCAGTTCCTTTTCCGGCGGTTGGCGGATGCGGCTTAATCTGGCGCAGGCGTTGATGTGCCGTTCCGATGTGCTGTTGTTGGATGAGCCAACTAACCATCTTGATTTGGATGCAGTGATCTGGTTGCAAGACTGGCTATGTAAGTACGATGGCACCTTATTGCTCATCTCGCATGACCGCGATTTTCTCGACACTATTGCGACGCATATCGTCCACATCGAGCAAAATAAAATAGATATTTATACCGGTAATTATTCGGCATTTGAAAAAATGCGGGCGGAAAAATTGGCGCAACAACAATCTGCTTACCTCAAGCAGCAACGGGAAATTGCCCATATCCAAAGCTTCGTTGATCGCTTCAAAGCCCAGGCGACCAAAGCACGGCAAGCGCAGAGCCGGATCAAAGCGCTGGAACGCATGGAAGTCATCGCAATGGCGCACGTCGATTCTCCGTTTGATTTCAGCTTCCCCAAACCTGGACGAATGCAAAATCCTTTGTTGAAACTGGATAAGGTTGACATCGGTTACGGGCAAACTAAAGTGATTCAAGGCGCGAGTTTATCCATATCTCCAGGTGACCGGATTGGCTTGTTGGGGCCAAATGGCGCGGGTAAGTCCAGTCTGATTAAAGTCTTGGCTGGTGATATGCAGCCCTTGTCGGGAACACGGCTTGAAGCTGAGACGCTTAATATCGGCTATTTTGCCCAGCATCAACTGGAACAATTGCGTTTGGATGAAAGCCCGTTACGGCATTTGCAACGACTCGATCCAAAAGCCACGGAAAAAGACTTGCGTAACTTCTTAGGTGGGTTTGATTTTCGAGGCGACAAGGTAGCAGAAGCCGTTAAGCCTTTTTCCGGCGGTGAAAAAGCCCGTTTGGTATTGGCACTATTAGTCTATAAAAATCCTAACCTGCTGTTATTGGATGAGCCGACCAACCATCTTGATCTGGAAATGCGCCACGCTTTGAGTGTGGCGTTGCAGGATTATCAGGGCGCGATTATTCTGGTTTCGCATGACCGTCACTTACTGCGAACGGTAACCGACCGTTTTTTATTGGTAGGCGAAGGTAAGTTGCAACCGTTTGACGGTGATCTTGAGGATTATCGACTTTGGCTTGCCGAGCGCAAAAAAGCGGAAGATAATTCTGCTGACGATATTACAGCCACAGTTTCCCGCAAAGACCAGCGTAAACAAGACGCAGAATTCAGGCAAAGGCAAAAGCCCTTGCTGGATGTCTTAAAAAAAGCAGAGCAAGCGGTAGAGAAATACCATAACGAACAGCGTCGTCTGGAATTTGAGTTGGCTGATCCAGAAACTTATAGTGAATCTGAAAAAGAAAAATTAAAAAAATTGATGGCGCGAAAGGCGGAGGTTGATAAGGCGTTGGATGCTGCTGAAACAGCCTGGATGGAAGCAGAAGAACGCGTGGAGGCAGCCAAGGTGGGATCTTAAGTATTTATCTATGCGAAAAAACTGTGGGGATTGAGTTCCTTAAAGATTACAAATTCGGTAGAATTCGCCGCTTTACTTTGATGTTGTATTTGTTACGCAACCATTTTTGAGTGAAAAAATATTGGGATTCTAATGTCAACGACATTGAATTGCAGTTAGGTCTGCTAATAACACGGTTATTGGTTTTCTAACGCTACGAATTAAAACCCTATAATATAGTACGTGCCACTACGTTAGTGGCACGTACTTTTCATAATGCTATGTCAATCTCAGAAATAACTTCAGAATCAAAACGGCGGCGTACGTTCGCCATCATCTCGCATCCCGATGCAGGAAAAACCACCATTACGGAAAAACTATTGCTGTTTGGCGGGGCGATACAGCTTGCGGGTTCAGTTAAGGGGCGGAAAGCAGCGCGTCATGCGACCTCGGACTGGATGGAAATGGAAAAGGAGCGGGGCATCTCCGTGACGACCTCGGTTATGCAGTTTGAGCATAAGGGTTGTGTCATTAATTTGCTGGACACCCCTGGGCATGAAGACTTTTCTGAAGATACCTATCGCACCTTAACCGCAGTTGATTCGGCACTGATGGTGATTGACGTTGCTAAAGGTGTCGAAGAGCGGACGATAAACCTGATGGAGGTATGTCGATTGCGTACCACTCCAATCCTTACCTTCATCAATAAGCTGGATAGGGAAGGTAAAGAACCTATTGAGTTGATGGACGAAGTGGAAAATGTACTGAATATAAAATGTGCGCCGATGACGTGGCCTATCGGCATGGGTAAGCGTTTCAAGGGTGTTTATCATCTATATAAGGATGAAATCCATTTGTTTAGCGCCCAACACGGTGGAAAAATAGCTGCTGCCGAGGTCATTAAAGGCTTGGATAATCCTAAATTAGATGAGTTGTTAAAAGACCAAGCCGACGAACTAAGGGAAGAGATTGATTTAGTTAAGGGTGCAAGCCATGAATATGATTATTCAGAATATATGGCTGGTAAGTTAACGCCAGTTTTTTTTGGCTCTGCAATCAACAACTTCGGCATTTTGGAATTGTTGGACGCATTTGCCGAATTTGCGCCCTCGCCCAGACCAAGGCAAGCTGAGCAAAGATTGGTCAAACCTGAAGAAGACAAGTTCACTGGGTTCGTCTTCAAAGTTCAAGCCAATATGGATCCAGCGCATCGGGACAGGGTGGCGTTTTTGCGGGTCTGTTCAGGAAAATTCGATAAAGGCATGAAGATTAATCATGTCCGCATTGGCAAGCAAGTCCAGGTTAGCAATGCCATTACCTTTCAAGCCGATACGCGAAATAATGTCGAAGAAGCTTATCCAGGCGACATAATCGGTCTGCATAATCACGGTACGATTCAGGTAGGTGACACTTTCTCCCAAGGTGAAACCCTAAAATATGGAGGAATTCCTTACTTTGCTCCGGAATTGTTCCGGCGTGTTGTTTTGAAAGACCCGTTGCGTGCAAAAGCCTTGCAAAAAGGGCTGGTTCAGTTGACTGAAGAAGGTGCGACCCAGTTATTCAAACCTCTAAAAAATAACGACCTTGTCTTGGGTGCAGTTGGGATTTTGCAGTTTGATGTGACGGCATACCGTCTTAAAGCGGAATACAATGTGGAATGCGTATACGACAACGCCCCAATCTCTACTGTACGTTGGGTAAGTTCTGACAAGCCTGCAAAATTAGAAGAATTCAAGGTCAGGGCATTTGAGAATTTGGCTGAGGATGGTGGCGGTTACTTGGTTTACCTTGCCACGAGTAGGGTCAATCTCCAGCTCACAGAAGAGCGCTGGCCGGATATCAAATTTAGTGCCACGCGGGAATTATAATTCTTCCTATCAGAATATTGATAAAGTGGAGTTGCTTTTGTTTTGATATATAATGGGGTGGTAATCTTTAGCAGTTTGAGGATTTTTCGTTATCCTCATGCGGTCTTGATCGGACAAAGGTAGTGGTTAGTCGATAATCTCCTCTTTATCCCTGCGACAGAAGCATTTACGGGCATTGTGCGTTTGCTGGATGGTAGTATTTGCTGATGAGGTGTAGTGATGATGAGCATTGGGCATTGACATTCTTCCCCTTTGTACTTTAAAGTTACCGCCGCATAACGAATATGTAAGCAACAATTATTATAACCTTCGGAGCACATACCATGGCAAAACCATTAATTCAAATGGCATTAGATTCTTTAGATTTCGACGCAACCGTAGGGCTTGCTACCCAGGTAGCTCCTTATGTTGATATTTTTGAAATCGGAACTCCTTGCATCAAACATAACGGCGTTAATCTGGTAAGAGAATTGAAAGCAAGATTCCCAGATAAACTGGTTTTAGTTGATCTTAAAACAATGGATGCTGGCGAATATGAAGCCACACCTTTCTACGCAGCAGGTGCTGATATTTGTACAGTTTTGGGCGTATCTGGCATTGCAACTATTGCTGGCGTAATCAAGGCCGCAAATGCACACGGTGCAGAAGCGCAGGTGGATCTTATCAACGTGCCAGACAAATTGGATTGCGCTAAAGCATCTGCCAACGCTGGTGCACAAATCATTGGTGTTCACACCGGTCTTGATGCTCAAGCTGCTGGTCACACACCTTTCGTAGATTTGAATGACATTGCCAGATTGGGCTTGCCAGTCAGAATTTCAGTTGCTGGTGGTATTAAACAATCTACCGTGCAAGATGTTGTTCATGCTGGCGCAGGTATTATCGTTGTTGGTGCAGCAATCTACGGCGCACCATCTCCAGCAGAAGCGGCTCGTGAAATCCGTGAATTGGTTGACGCTGCGTAATTAGGAACTCGTATGCATCAGAAACTTATCATAGATAAAATATCAAGCATCTTGGATGCGACTGACAAGTCGCATGATGCAAAGCTAACAGGCATGCTTGATAGCGCAAAGCGTATATTTATAGCTGGTGCAGGACGCTCTAAGCTGGTCGGCAATTTTTTTGCAATGCGGTTGGTACACGGTGGCTATGATGTCAGCGTGGTAGGTGAAATTGTTACGCCTAGTATCAAAAATGGCGATTTGTTAATCATCATTTCGGGTTCCGGCGAAACCGAGCAATTGATAGCCTTTACCAAAAGTGCAAGAAAAATGGGGGCTAATATTGTGTTGATCTCCGCTAAAAGTAGTTCAACAATCGGTGATATGGCTGATGCTGTGTTTGCTGTTGGTAGCCCTGACCAATATGGAAAAGTGGTTGGTATGCCAATGGGTACGGTTTTCGAGCTGTCCACCTTGATATTTTTGGAAGCCATCATATCCCACATAATCCATGAAAAAGGGATTGCCGAAGAGTTGATGAGAGAAAGGCACGCCAATTTGGAATAAGCCGTTGTTCTTACGGGCGAATGGCAAAACCATTCGTTCGTAGCTTGCTTGAGCTAAATAACAAGAAACATTTTGTGACTATTCGAACAAAGATAAACGTCACTACTCAGAATAATTACACGTAAGGAGATTAATATGACTTCGCGTCGTGAACTAGCGAACGCCATACGCGCTTTGAGCATGGATGCCGTGCAGAAAGCAAATTCCGGACATCCAGGTGCGCCTATGGGTATGGCGGACATCGCCGAAGTGTTGTGGAACGACCACATGCGGCACAATCCGGTCAATCCTAAATGGCCAAATCGTGATCGTTTTGTTCTGTCCAATGGACACGGTTCGATGCTGATCTACTCATTATTGCATTTGACTGGTTATGCTCTTCCTATTGAAGAATTAAAAAATTTTCGCCAATTGCATTCCAAAACCCCAGGACATCCTGAATATGGTTATGCGCCTGGCATCGAAACAACTACTGGGCCGCTCGGCCAAGGCCTTACCAACGCGGTAGGTATGGCGATTGCTGAAAAAGCATTAGCAGCCCATTTCAACAAAGATGGTTACAACATCGTTGACCACAACACCTTCGTATTCCTAGGTGATGGTTGCTTAATGGAAGGTATCTCACACGAAGCCTGTTCACTGGCTGGAACGCTGGGCTTAGGCAATTTGATCGCATTCTGGGATGACAACGGCATCTCCATCGACGGTCATGTTGATGGTTGGTTTACCGACAATACCCCTAAACGATTTGAAGCTTATGGCTGGCATGTCATTGCCGATGTTGATGGCCATGATAGCGATGCCATCGCTAAAGCGATTCAATCAGCTAAATCAGTTACAGATAAACCTACCATGATTTGCTGCAAAACCATTATCGGCTTTGGTTCGCCCAATAAAGCAGGTAGCCATGCTTGTCACGGTGCAGCTTTAGGTCAACCCGAAATTGATCTGACCAAAGAACAATTAGGCTGGAAATATGGTGCTTTTGAAGTACCTGCCGAAGTTTATGCGGGTTGGGATGCAAAAGCTAAAGGCGGTAAAGCTGAACAAGACTGGAATGCTAAATTTGCGGCATATAAATCTGCTTACCCTGATCTAGCAGCTGAATTTGAACGCCGCACGAACGGTGATCTGCCCAAAAATTGGACGGCTGATGCCGATAAATTCATCAGTGCGGTTAACGATGAGGCTAAAACTACAGCGACTCGACTTTCTTCGTTAGCTACCATTGAAGGTTACGCAAAGCTGCTCCCAGAGCTTTTTGGTGGCTCCGCAGATTTGGGTTGCTCCAATATGACCGAATGGACAGGTCATAGACCCATGCGAGCCAATAAGCCTGATGCCAATTACGTCAATTATGGTGTCCGCGAATTCGGGATGTCTGCGATTATGAACGGCATTACTTTACATGGTGGTTTCATACCCTTTGGTGCTACGTTTTTAATGTTCTCAGAGTATGCGCGCAATGCTTTACGCATGGCATCTTTGATGAAAATTCGTTCCATTTTTGTCTATACGCATGATTCTATCGGCTTGGGAGAAGACGGCCCTACGCATCAACCTGTAGAACAGACGGCTACCTTGCGGTTAATTCCTAATATTCAAGTGTGGCGTCCCTGTGATGCGGTTGAGACAGCAGCTTCTTGGAGAGCGGCAATAGAGCATAAAAATGGGCCTTCCATTTTGATCTTCTCTCGCCAAAACTTGCCTCATGTGCCTAGAACGCCAGAGCAAATTAAAGCTATTTATCGAGGTGGGTATATCCTGAAAGATAGCAATGGCACACCAGATGCAATTATTATCGCCACGGGTTCAGAAGTCGAATTAGCCTTAAAAGCGGCTGATGAATTGACCGCTAAAGGCAAAAAAATCCGTGTTGTTTCTATGCCTTCAACGAACCTATTCGATGCCCAAGATGAGGCTTATCGTGAATCTGTGTTGCCTTCTGCGATCAGCAAGCGTGTCGCTGTGGAAGCTGGTGTTACAGGTGGTTGGTGGAAGTATGTCGGTACAAGTGGCAAAATCGTTGGTATGGATTGTTTTGGCGAGTCTGCGCCTGCAGGAGCACTTTTCAAAGAGTTTGGTTTTACTGTCGAAAATGTGGTTAAGCATGTGGAAGAAGTTCTTTAATCACGATAAGACAAAGGTTTCAGAAATTGCATACAACGGACAGAATTTCTTTTAGCAATTAACCTAAGTTGGGTTGATGTTTTAGAAATTCTGTTTATTTACTACGACTCATAGGTGAATAACGTGAAAAAATATAATTTGACCATAAGTGTATTTGCAGCACTGGTGCTAGTTAGTGCCGTGGCGGGTGCCGACGATAAATATCCAGCATCTGATTTTAAACCTACAGTGGTATATCAAGATGAGGCTGCCGCTAAGGAATCCGTAAGCAGTGCGCCTACGAAATCTCCAACAAGCAGTAGCGATTCCCAGTATCCTGCTGCTAATTTCGAGCCAAAAGTGTTGTATTCAGACTCTGATTACAAACACAGTGCGGCAAGCCCCGGTTCAGCTTCATCAACTCAGTCTTCAGATTCAGCAAACACCAGTTCATCTGATTCAGCAAGTGCGGCTGCTCCAGAGGTAGCAAAAGAATCATCATCAGCAGGTTATTTTCTTGGTTTAATCGTTCTTGCTGTTGCTGGCTTTGTCTTATTTAAGAAGGGCGCTTACCCAGGTGTTGCTGCAAAAAGCAATAGCACAGTTGCTCCAAAGCGTCCAAGTGGTCTCACTGGCGTTGGTAGGTATTTACTTAAAACTTCAGGCACTGGCGTTTCAAGATACTTAGAGCAGAACGCAAAAAATGCACCTTCTGCAGTCGCTGCCACGGGTGTTGCAAAATATTTGGCAAGTCAAGTGGCAACAGCAAAAGAGACTGCAAGCCAAGCCGCGACAGGTGTTGAAAAATACTTGCGGGACAAGGGGTAATTAATGAATTCGAATGACTTTGGCAGCGCAGTTATTCCTGCAATGGCTGGCTTTTTTTTATTTGGAAAACGAGCCAAAGTTCAGGAGATTCAGCAAGATAGGCCACAACAATTACCTATGGTTGTAGGCACTGATCCAACTGGTCTTACCGGTGTAGCTAGGTACTTAATATCAACCCCTTTGGTTACAGGTGTTACTAAGTACATGAGAAAAAAAGAAAAACAATCTATGACCAGTGTGGAGTTGTACGTTTTAAGACAATCTATTGCTGAGAAAAATGCACCCGTACAGACAAGTGTTTCTAAATACCTTGCTAAGGTGACGAAAGAAGCACCAGCACGGAAGAAAACCAGTGTTGATAAATATGTCGCTAAACAAGAGTTAGCTACTAGAAGTTTTTCTACATTGACTGGTGTTGCAAGATACGAAGCAGAACAGGATTTAATGGCTAAAAAACAGGCGGCTGCTGCTATGATCAAAAAATACCTGGATGAACAGGAGGCAGCAGTAATTCGTGCAAGAGCAGCGGCTGAAGCTGCTTACGAAGCTTCAAGAAACGTGGTAAATGAAGAGGTTGCTCAGATAGAAGAACCTGTTGCAACAACCCGTGTCGGTAGATATTTACAAGAACAGTCCGCACTGTCAAAAAAAAGACCAGCGATAACAGGAGTGGGTAGGTATCTAGCTAAACAATTAGCGTTAGATAGTCAAAAGCCTGTTATCAGTGGTGTTGGTCGGTATTTGCGTGAACAGTCCGTGGTGTTGAGTAAAAAACCTAGTCCTACCGGAGTGGCTAGATATTTGTCGAACCAGCTTAGCGCACCTGCTGCCAAACCAAAAGTGACACTGGCACAAAGCGGTGTCGCTCGTTATTTAGCATCGCAGTCCGTGATTGAAAGCCCCAGACCAAATCTGTCTGGTGTGGCAAGGTATATGGAAAAGCAAGCACAGCTTAATATGGAAACAGCTAGTTTGGTCGGTCAAAGCAATCTGCTAGAATACGAAGCGACTGATGTCGAGGTAGAGAAGTGTTTAGAAGGTGAATTTATCCCTGCAAATGGTTTTTCATCCGCAACTGGCGTTTCGAGATATTTGGAAAGAAAAGGTGATGTCGTTATTGTAGCAAAAGAGATGGCTAAGGATAGTATTACTGGCGTGTCTCGTTATCTTGAAAAACAAGTAGGCTCGGTAAAGCAATCGTTAAGCGCGACGCAAACAGGTGTTGATCGCTATTTGTTAAATAGAGCTTAATATTGTAGATTATTGTGTTCGTCGATAAATATCCAGCTAATTGATTTATATAGGAAAAACTAAGGCATCCTTGGTTTTTATTTTAATTCACCATCAGTATATTCCAATCCAGAAATGAGTCTGAACGTAATTGGTTTGAACCTGGATATTTGAGCGCTGTCTTAGCTCGACTTGGTTAGTAACGGTTATTTTTGTTTTGGCTTGCTGTTTTTCCTCAAGCCTGTTTTTTCATAGGGCTTGATATTGCTTTAAGCAACTTTTTCCTTGCATTGTTCAATGCTAAGGCGCAGTCATTATCACTCATTCTTGCTGCTTGGCACATCCAGTTGTCCATAAGGTAATGCCTGCTTTGAGACACGCACTGGCTTTTGGGTTTGATTTGAACGTCTCTTACGGTGATAAACTGTCTCTATCACAACTCAGCAAGTTCCGATTTGCTGAGTAGGTAGAGCCTTGAAGCCGTTCTTGCAATCGAAACCAACCGTGCCAAATCGTAACCCCGCCAACCCGCCCGGTGCGCTTGGTGTCGTTTCGAACACTGGCCGTTCTTGCGGTACTGCCGCACTCATCGACCCAAGGTCTGTAACTTTGTTGATCACCATGCCTTGCATCATGACCGAT
>NZ_JBEBKJ010000034.1:0-35510 GCF_040079455.1 Methyloglobulus sp.
TTCAGCCGAATACCGCCCATTAAGGTGAATGCCAATTCAAAAAAATCGGCTTTTGACCAGTCAGCCGGAGTTTCTGCTGTTTGTGCAAAGGTCTCAATAAGTGACTGTAGCAGGCCAATCAGAAAAAATGCCCATCACACCGACTTCTTTAGCTAATACATCCAACATCACCATTGTATCTCCATCAGTTTTAATACCGTCAGCAACTGATTGATAATAATAACCACCGCCATTTTTCAAAAGCCCAGACCGCTCTAGCGTCCAAGTAATGATTTTTAAGCCACCAGACTTTAATGCTTTGGCATAATCAGATGGAATGATTTTGTTTTGTGCATCCAGGGTGACCAATGCCCAAGTTGGTGGGGCGACAATTTGCACTCCCTGAGCAATTAAGGCTGGAATTCTTGCCATCGCCGCATCAACATCTTCTGGCGTATTCAAATCTTCCAAAGAAACAGCCTGTTTGCCGAAAGCGGGTTCATGCTTAATCCAGTAAAGAATATCTGCAACATGAAAAGATTGCGGATAAACCCGGTTAGGGTTAATGCCTGCCGCCTTATATTCATCAATCATTTTTTGTGCATACATTTCTTGGGTAAAGCCATCGAAAGGCATAGGCACAAGCGCTTCTTTCAGCTCAGGTGTCATGGAAACATTTAGTTTTTTCGTCAAATTGATGAAATCTTTGTGAGTCATGACTGTCCCATTGCCCGCATAAGTATCGGTGCGGAAGCTAGGTGTCCCATTCATATATTCCGAAACTGTTTTTGCGGCTAGATTTGCACCGTCCATCTTGCCTTTAAGAGATTTAAACTCGGCTAAGGTAATGTCGCTAGTGCAGCATTTAACATTTGCATAAGGTGTCGCACTGTTCATGTCCGGTTGTATCGAACACTTGTTAGCCAATGGTGTTTCCATAATGTTGGTAGTCGTCTGCAGATCACATTGAGAATGACGACAAACTAACTCCTTATCCTTGGTAAACGTTACGTCACACTCAAGAATTCCAGCGCCCATCCGGGCTGCTGCTTCTAAGGATTGTTTGGTTTCTTCGGGGAATTGTAGGGCTGCTCCGCGATGCCCAATCGAAAATTTGGTTTTATAAAAAGAGCCTTCTGAACATTGCTGCAATTCAGTTTTAAGCTTACTTTTCTGCATGTCATCGACTAAGAAAAATGGTCTAGGCCCAAGCTGGATATTTTGCACAGGTCGGCTGTGATTGTTGTTTTGGTCTGCCGATACGGCAAGTGGTGACAAGATAGCTATTACAACGGCAATAGCTAATAGGTTGTTAAACAAGCGCATGATAATCTCCAAGAAAAGTTATTTTACTTATTGCGTTCAACCAAGACCAGTCGATCAGGTTAAGCTATGAACATTACTGTTTTTTTATGTCTATATGATGTCAATTTTATTAAAAATTGATGAAACAATATCAAGAAGCCCTTAGCAGAGTTAGTCGGCAGCCATCAACGTTTAACCTATATGCTTGAAGTTAGGGTAACTTTAGAATTCGGCCCAACGCATTTGGGGATACTGGGGAGTTGGCTTTAAAATAAGCTTCCAGAGCATCGCTATCTTGAGCGCCACCTAGACGATTTGTCCCAAGCGACAAGACTAAGAAATTATCGCCGCCGTCAGCCATAAAGCTGTTTACGGTAACTCGATAATTTGCCCCAGGATCAACCACGGCACCATTGATCTTAATGCTGTCAGGATTGACTTTATCGCAGGAAATACCAGTAAAAGACCATTCGTAGGAAAAGCCTTCAGAAACAGACAGTATGCGGTTGAAAGGCTGATTGTTGGGGCAACCTTGAAATTGCTGTTCGAGTAAGTTTTCGATTTGAGCGCCAGTCAATGTCATTGTAACCAGACTATTTCCGAAAGGTTGGACTGTAAATGCCTCACCGAAGGTGACATTGCCATCACCTTCATCCGCAGCGCTAGAGAGAAACGTAAGGTCGGCACGGACTCCACCAGGATTCATAAAGGCAACTACTGCATCGCCGAAACCAGAATCTTTGGTGGCAGCAAGTTGGGCATCGGCAATCACATCGCCCATGGCAGATTCACCGGCAGTATTATTCGTACGCGATAAGATTCCAGTAATGCTTCCGATGACACGATTGGCAATCGGCTGTACTAAAGCTTTGTAATTATCAACAATCTGCTTAATTTCGGCATTTGGGATGATAGCCGTGTTCGTTCTGTCTACTGGGACGTTGACCGGTTTTACATCCAACACTCTTCCTGTTTTAGCGTCGATGACCATATCAATATCAGTCAACACCCGGCCTTGTGAATTTGCGCTCGTAACCGAAACCAAATGGCTTTGACTCTTGGTCGCAATCAAACAATTGTAAGCTTGGTGCGTATGCCCAGAGATAACTAGGTCAACCTTATCGGAGAGTTGGTTGACGATGGTTTTTATAGGTGAACCCTCCAGATTTCCATCACAGGAATTGATGGTCGAGATCGCTTGGGAGACTGGTATTGTGCCGCCTTGATGGATTAAGACAACAATGGATTTAGCACCTCTTCTGTAAAGTTGAGGAATTAAAGCATTTATGGTTGCCGCTTCGTCCTTGAATTCCAATCCGACCACGCCAGTTGGCGTTACAATCGTAGGTGTTTCCTTCAAGGTCAAACCAATAAAGCCAACTTTAACATCGTTAAATTCTTTAATAACAAAAGAAGGAAACAGGTTTTTTCTGGTAGCGGTATCTACAACATTTGCCGCCAAAAACTTGAACTCAGCACCTTCAAACGGAACTGGCGTTCCAACTAGGCTGCCCTGACAACTGTTTTCATCTGTCGGATGGCAACCGCCTTTTTGCATACGTAACAGCTCAGCCTTACCTTCGTCAAATTCATGATTCCCGACGGCATTAATATCTAAACCGAGGCGATTCATGGCTTCAATAGTGCCTTCGTCATGGAACAACGCTGATACTAAAGGAGTTGCGCCGATAAGGTCGCCTGCAGAGATAACGGTAGTGTTAGGGTTTTTAAGCTTAAGGTTGGCGATATAACCAGCTATCCAATCGATACCGCCTACTGGTGTTGTCGGCGGAGTGGGCAAAGCGGGTGTTGCCGGCACATCGCGTAATGTTCCGGGGGATTCTAATTGTCCGTGAAAATCATTAATGGCAACTATTTTGACGGTAACGGGTGTTTTTGACTTTTTATGATTTTTTTCATTATTGCTTGCATAACTGACACTTATAGCCGCAAGTATCAAGGCTATGCTACTGGCGATTTTCCGCATTTTCATGGTTTTCTCCTTTGGTAAAGGTTGCCTACAACACTTGATATGCTTATTTTTGTCGCAGGTTGCTATTCGCCAGGAAAATTTGATTGATGAATAATCACTCCGCCAACGAATTTTCTTAACCTTAGCCCAGCAATGTGAAATAAAAGTTACAGCATCATGAAGATTTTGTGTCAGTTACTATGGCCTTTGAGCTTTAGTAAGCGAATGTAAAGGATTCGTAAAGCCATGTGGGATTTCTCAAAGAGTTCCTCAATCGGACGTGGTATGTTGAAAACCGCATCCCAGTTAGATATTGCTGGAAACTTAGGCACAAAAAAAGGGAGGCAAGCCCCCCTTTCTTAGAAAAAACTTCTAGCGATTAACCTTTAGCTGCCTTGCGCCGTGAAACACCTGTTAAGCCCATCAACGCAGAACCAAATAACCAGATGGCTGCAGGAATTGGGGTTTGAGCAACTGCGATACTGCCACCATAGCTACCAGTACTTGTTCCACTGATTACCAAGCTGTGGAATTGTTCTGCTGTTCCTGCTAAATCAGCCATCAGCAACTGAAAAGTCCCACCAGAGGAAAGCAATAAATCGACACCATCCAATTGTGCAGCAAAATTATTAATCTTTCCTATGGTTTTGCCGGTTTTAGCGTTGATAGTAAAAGAATTAGTGGCAGATGCACTTATACCATCATTTGCTGGTGCCACAAAAATGTAAGTATCTTCAAACGGACCTGTACCTCTGAACTCACCGTTAAAACCTTTAAAGTCAGTTATAGCACCCAAATCGTATGAATTAAATGTAGCAGCGCTAGCTTGAAATGAGAATGCCGATATTGCTAAACCTAAAGCAACCAATACTTTTTTCATGTAAATCTCTCCAAAAATTAATAACCAGTTATAAAAAATTAAATTTGCAACTCAGCCATCTTTTTTGAAAAGACCTGTAGCTTTCCGACCCTGCTTCGCAGCAGGTGTAGCCTTGTGGAATAACGACGAGTCTTTATTCCACTTCCTTACTAAAGCTCCTTGAATACGCTTGTCCTTTTATCTTGAGTTAAGTTTCTAACTTGAGGATAGAATAAAGGTTTGTGGATTTGTTAAATATACGTACGATTACCTAGTGCCCCAACAATCAACAGTAAAACCCAAACTCACTAATTTTCAATCTCCGCTAGTAAATGATGCCTACAACGGTCAATGTGCTTATTTTTGTCGCATGTTGCAATTCGCCAAGAGAATTTGATTAACACCCTCTCGCCAACGAAGACTATTGAATCTTAGCCCCGCAATGTGAAAACAACGCTACAGCATCATGAAGATTTCGTGTCAGTTACTATGGGTGCCAAGCTTTAGCAAAGGAGTTCAATAGTTCATACCGATCTGGATAAAATTACCCAAAATAAAATCCGGCAGAACTCATTAAGTTCTACCGGATTTATTATTCAATTTAGGGCTGAGGGGAGACCAACAATTGACTAACAATTTTAGGCTGACGGCTGATAATCTCAGCACTTTTAGTACTCAGATCTTGAGCGGTATAAGGTTCTATTCCATAGGTTGTTATTTTCAAGCTATGGTTATCAGGCTTAATGTCAAACCGCGTCCAGCCAACTGTTGTGCGACCCTTGGCATTATTTGCCGATACTGGAGAAAAAGCCAGGGGCGCTCCGGCATGGCGCACCGTTCCGGCAATGGGGATTTGCCGACACCTATCCGGATCGCCAGGGACCGACTCCTTAAACAGGACAAAGGCGACCGGGCGTTTGTCGAATTGCTGCTGATGGCCAGAAGCCTTGGCGAAAACGGACTTGAAACGCTTGAAGTCGCTTGTGACCCGACCTTACAAACCGGTGTTATTGCCGCTGCAATTGTACTCAACGAAATGCGTCGCCTCACCGAGGCAGCCCGTCCTAAAGCACTACAGAGTTTGCCGGCAAACATTCCTGCCCTGCGCCTTGACGTACAGGCCGATTGCAGCCGTTACGATAGCTTGAGGGGGACTCGCTATGACCATTGACCGCCGCCCAACACAGGCCGGTCATGCCAGAAGTCTGGCTAGATCGCTTAATAGCAGCTGAACAAGCTGATCGCCATGCCCGACTTAAACTACCAACTGCATGCCGCCAAATTGCCGCCCCATCGGGATTTGATCGATTTTGATTGGACGGAAAGCCTTCTGGACAAAGCCCATATTGAACAACTGGCCACCAGCAGCTTCATGGAGCACGAATAACCTCATTTTTGTCGGTGGCGCCGGTACCGGTAAAACCCATGTGGCATCCGCACTGGCTGTTTCAGCTATTCATCAGGCCAAGCGTATCCGTTTCTACAACGCGGTTGACCTCGTCAATCAGCTGGAAAAAGAAAAACAGTTGGGCAAAGCCGGATTCCTGGCCAAACGGTTAATCCAGATCGATGCGTGATTATTGACGAACTTGGCTATCTGCCGTTTCCCCAGTCCGGTGGGTCCTTGTTGTTTCACCTCATTAGCCTGCTCTACGAGAAAACCTCATTGATCATTGCCACCAATCTGAATTTCGCCGGATGGATGCAAGCCTTTGGCGATGAAAAAATGACTACCGCCTTGCTGGATAGGGTAACCCACCATTGTGACATCCTAGAAACAGGCGATGATTCTTATAAAACAACGGAAAAAAGCTATCCAAAAACCATGGCCTCTTTAAGTCAACTGGAAATTTTTGGATGTTGATAGGTGGGAATTATTGGGTGGTGATTGACATGAGGTGGGGGCTTGGCATTAATATATTGCTGTTTGTTTGCCCATTTGGGCAGTTTCGGCGGATACCATGCTCGCCCAGCACGTCCCCGCCAGAAAAAGGGTAAAAAGCCACCGGTTTCAGGTGAACCGGTGGCTGCCCACCCAGCTGTTAGTCGCGTCCTGTCCGAAGACGGCGAAATACTGGCTGAATGGCTACTACTGAGCAATGTTAAAGAAATAGATGCTGGCACGTTGGTGCTTTGGTATTACTGGAGGTGGCAAATCGAATGTTTCTTTAAATTGCCCAAATCGGCAGGCCATGATTTGGAATAATGGCAACAAGAACCAGCCATCGCTAAACGTTTGCCAGCATGGCTTGCGTCACCGTCTGGGCGATTGCCGCCGACAAAAGGAAGGAGGCACTGTGTGCGGGTGTTCCTGATTAAACTCAGCGGCAGACAAATGAGGCACAAAAAGAATTTATCAACGCTGAAAATCTTCACTCCGCTAACGTTACGTTTCCAAGATTTTCAGTGCATGAATGTAATATGGCAAATAAACAACCTATTCTAGTGTCCGAAAAAACTTGACCACTATAATTTATGCTCTGCTCTGCTCTGCAAGGGAGGGGATAATAAGGTTTGAAGCAAAAAATACCCGATTTCAGTCAACAGTTAAGGCTGACTTGGGTCGGGCATTTAGTCAAAAAGGCTAATATTTACTTGTTAACGATACTAATACCTTTCAGTAAGGTTAATGCCTGATAAAGAGGATAGTCTTTATATTCCGCCGCTTCTTTAGCTTTTCCTGCTTCGGCCTCTTTCGCCATTTCCTTTGCCTTACCATTCTGTAAATGATGTGAAAGGTCGGCTTCTTTTACCGGATCGAACTCGCTCTTATCCAGGGATTCTAGCTTAACGTTTGCCAGAGCTATGTCTGGTTCAATACCTTCGGCCTGGATTGACCTGCCCGATGGTGTGTAGTATCTAGCTGTAGTTAGCTTAACTGCAGCTCCATTGCTGGTTGGCAAGATGGTTTGTACGGATCCTTTACCAAAGGATTTTTCACCCATAATCACGGCACGTTTTTGGTCTTGCAACGCACCTGCCACAATTTCTGAAGCGGATGCTGATCCTGCGTTAATCAATACCACCATCGGCGCACCTTCAATAAGATCATCGGGGGCGGCATTAAAGCGCATTTCAGAGTTTTCAATACGCCCTTCGGTATAGACAATAAGCCCTGATTTGAGGAACGCATCACTGACATCAACCGCTGCATTCAACACACCGCCTGGGTTATTTCTTAAATCTAGCACCAAACCTTTAAGATTGCCGGCATTTTCTTTCTTCATATTGGCCAGGGCTTCTTTAAGGCTTTCTCCGGTACCAGATTGGAAACTACTGATTCGTAAGTAACCATAATTTTTTTCTAACAGCCGACTTTTTACGCTTTGCACCTTGATAACAGCGCGTAGTAAAGTCAGCTTAAGCGGTGCCTCCGCGCCTTCCCTCACGACAGTTAATTGGATTTTGCTGCCTGGCTCACCGCGCATTTTCTTGACGGCATCGGCTAATGACATACCTTTCACGGGCTCATCATTTAGCCTGACGATGAGGTCGCCAGTTTTTATACCGGCTTTTTGGGCAGGGGTGTCATCAATCGGTGAGACCACTTTAATAAAACCATTTTCCATGGTGACTTCTATACCTAAGCCACCAAATTGTCCGGTCGTACCTTCTTTTAATTCCTGGTATTCCTCGGAGATTAGGTAAGCGGAATGGGGATCAAGACCTGATAACATCCCGCGAATGGCATCTTCGAGTAATTTTTTGTCTGAGACAGGCTCGACATAATCGCGTTTGATGCGACCAAAAATTTCGGTAAATGTCCGAAGATCTTCGAAAGGTAATGCTTCGTTTTCTAGCGCAACATCGTTTTTGTCCTTTTCAGCGACTACGCTACCGCAGATGCCCATAAAAACACCCAACATAACCCCTAAGGACAAAATAAATAAACTCTTCTTTTTTAGCATGTGCCTTTACACTCCAACCACTACATTATCTTTAATTTTTGGGGACAATCTTGAACGCCTAGATGCCGATTAGTTAACCGTCAAAACCAAAACAAAAAAATCACCGCTTATCCAACTTCACATCATCAGCCTCTAATTACGACACCAAAGCAATGGATCAATCGGCTTGCCATTCCGGCGTATTTCAAAATACAGTCCGGGCTGAGGTCGACCACCGCTTTGACCTACCGACGCAATCACATCACCGGCTTCAACCCAATCGCCTTTGTGTTTGTAAAGGCTTTGGTTAAATGCGTACAGCGTCATAAATTGCTTGTCATGCTCAACGATAATCAACAAGCCATAGCCCTTCAAAGTACCCGCATAAGCGATTTTTCCTTTGGTTACCGCATGTATATCAGCACCTTCCTTAGCATTGATTAAAACGCCTTTCCACATATCTTCCGAGGAAGAACTGCCGATCATGCTCGCCAACTTACCTTTTACTGGCAAGGGCAACTCACCCTTTAAGGCAGAAAAATCTCCGGTCAGCTTAGGAAAACTTGCTGTATTTCCTGGGCTAACCGTTTCAGGACTTGACGTTTCAGACTCTTGATTAGTCTCATCAGGTTCGTTTTCCAGCGTTTGGATGAGGTTTATCAGTTTATTTTCACTTTCTTTTAGAAGGCTTAATTGATCTTCTTTAGAATAAAAATCATCATTTAGCTGAGCAACCAGGTCTTTTCTCTGTTTTTTTACCTCGTCCAAGGCCGCTTGTTCTGATTTTTTTTGTCCTTGATTTTTTTCCAGTAACTCGGTTTCGGCTTGCTTCTCTTTATCTAGCTCATCTAAATATTTAACTGTTTGTTGAATATTAGCAAGCTTTTGTAAACGTGCCTTATTAAGATACTCATAATATACCATCATTCGACCAGATAATGCCGGATCTTGTTGATTAAGCATCAATTTTAATTTCGATTGCTGCCCCATCGCATAAGCCGCTCTAACCTGCCCAGAGACTTCTTTATTCAATTGTTTGATTTGACCTTGGTATGAGCTTATTTGCCTACGAATCTTGTCCAAGCTGCTGGTGGTCAGCTCTATCTGTGCCTTAATCGACTTCATCGAGGCGGCAACATCGCCATAACGCTCATCAACTTGGGCTAATAATCCGAGCAACTGGTCTTTTTGCTGCTCTAACGCTTGTGCGTCAGGATTGACCGCGACATCCGAGCCTGCATCACTTTGCTGTTGTGTATCAGTGGCATCTTCGGCACATGCCAATCCCGTTGACAAGACTAGCAGAAAATAAAAAACTAGATATTTCCACATGCCAACATCAAGTGGCTTTGATAAGAGACCTACCGTTCATTTCCGCAGGTTGTCCAACGCCTAATATAGCTAATAGAGTGGGGGCCAAATCCTTCAGGCTGCCGCCGGAAGCTAACTTACCTTCACCGCAAACATAAATCAACGGCACTGGGTTGGTGCTGTGTGCAGTCTGAACTAAGCCGTCATCATCGACCATCTGCTCGATATTGCCGTGATCGGCTGTCACCAACATTTTTCCACCGACACTTTTTAGCGCATCAACGACGCGCTGTAAGGAAGTATCAATAGCTTCTACCGCCTTAATCGCAGCAGGAATAATCCCCGTATGGCCTACCATATCACCATTGGCATAGTTGCAGATAATGACATCGTATTTACCGCCAGCGATGGCTTCGACAAAACGGTCGGTCAGTTCAGGCAGGCTCATTTCCGGCTGCAAGTCATACGTTCTGACATTGGGTGAAGGGATTAGCATTCTATCTTCACCAGGAAAGCTGGCATCAACACCGCCGTTAAAGAAAAAAGTAACATGGGCGTATTTTTCGGTTTCTGCAAGACGCAATTGAGTCATACCCAAATTCGATAAATATTCGCCCAGGCTATTTTTAATATCCACCGATGGGAATGCGACGGGATAATCAAAATCTTCGTGATATTCAGTTAAGGTTGCGTAACAACCTTTGTGCGGCGCATGACCACGTTCAAATCCGGTGAAATCAGCATCGGTGATGGCTTGGGAGATTTCTCGCGCCCTATCTGCACGGAAATTCATAAATACCACGGAGTCTTCAGGATCGAGTGTTGCAGCTTTTCCTTCGGCATCTAAAATTACTGTTGGCAGAACAAACTCATCATTCTCGCCTCGGTCATAAGATGCCTGTAAACCTTCCAGCGCAGAGCTTACGCGATAACTACCTTCGCCTTTTACAATCAGATCATAACCTTGTTTGACCCTATCCCAGCGCTTATCCCTGTCCATCGCATAAAAACGACCGACAATCGACGCAATTCTGCCCACACCCAATCTCTTGAATGTCGCTTCCATTAATTCGATAGAAGCAGCCGCGCTTTGGGGTGGTACATCCCGCCCATCCAGAAAAGCGTGTAGATAAATATTCCGAAGCCCACGTTTTGCAGCTAATTCGATCGTCGCCACAATTTGGGTTTCATGGCTATGCACTCCACCTGGAGACAATAGCCCCATGATATGCAGTGCGTTGCCCTTATCTTTGGCTGCATCAACTGCCTGACATAACACCGGATTGGTAAAAAAACTGCCATCCTTGATCGCATCATTAACCTTGGAGAAATCCTGGGGTACGTAACGGCCTGTGCCGATGTGAATATGCCCGACTTCGGAATTGCCCATTTGTCCGTCAGGCAGACCGACCACTTCCCCAGCGCATTCCAGCAAAGTCATAGGATAATCTTTTTGCAGACTGTCCCAGCAGGGGGTATTCGCCATCGCAATGGCATTGTTCTCTTTTTCCGTGGAATATCCAAATCCATCTAGGATCAGCAATACAACAGGTTTGGGGCGACTCGACATCTTACTTTTTATCTCCAGAAACTTTTATAAACAACCCATAGCCTACGGGAGTAACAATCTTTTGCAAGCATCCCACAAACATTACCCGAAAACCGTCAAAATAAGGTATCATTCGCCACATTTATAGGGATTACTGGGTCCCGCGTTGGGATGACCACGCGCAAACAGGGGGCATTATACTAAATATGCGCTAGCATGGTTGTGTAAAATACCCCAACCGAATCCCCTAATTTATAACATCAATAAAGCAAACACCCTTCATTATCATGCCATTATCAGAAACATTTACCCCAGACCGCCTCATAGAATTCATCTTAAACCATTATATTTTGGCACTTGCGCTAGTGGTGGTGACTTATTTGTTGATTCAGGAATTATTTGACTCGGCACTTAAGAAGTTTGGTTTCGTATCGCCCTTGTTGGCCGTAACCAAAATGAACAATGGCAATACCGTAGTCATTGACGTACGCGAACACGATGAGTTCAATAAAGGCCATATCGAAAGCGCAGTCAACCTGCCGCTGAGTAAAATAAAAGAGCAAATATCTAGCTTTGATGCCTACAAAAACAATCAAGTTCTGATTGTTTGCCAGGACGGCACACGTTCAGCCACGACTGGAAAAATAATCACCAAGGCGGGGCATAAGGACGTGTTTGTCATCACTGGCGGCATGCAATCCTGGCAGGAAGATTACAAATTACCGATTAAAGTCAACCGCAAAAGCAAGACTGGCGCTTGATTTTGTAAACAAGCTTAATCTCTCAAACTTACTTTTTAGACATCACTCATGGCCGAAGAAAATAACACCCCAGAAAAACAATTCTCTATCCAGAAGGTTTACACCAAAGACCTATCCTTTGAAACGCCTAACGCACCGAAGATTTTCCGTGAAAAATGGGAACCTGTTGTAGATTTCAACTTAGGCACGCATGTAGACAAACTGGACGAAAACGTCTTTGAAGTCACTCTAACTGTAACGATTACCGTCAAAAGCGTCGACATCACGGCTTATTTGGTCGAAGTCAACCAGGCTGGGATCTTCACGTTGGAGAATTTTAACGAGCAAGAAATGGGGCCGATGCTTGGCAGCTTTTGCCCGAACATCCTGTTCCCTTATGCACGGGAAGTCGTCTCTGATCTGGTCGCAAAAGGTGGTTTTCCCCAACTGCTGCTTGCACCAGTCAATTTTGATGCGCTGTATGGTCAACATCTGCAACAAACGGCTGGATCAAACACCATCAACTAACTGCTTGGTCAATAAGCTTGAGCCAAAAAATAAGCCTGCTCGGCGCAGGTTCCTGGGGTACTGCACTTGCTATACTGGCTGCCAGAAACGGTTGCCAAGTTTTATTGTGGGGACACAACCCTGAACATATCGCGGCTCTCGCCAGGGAAAGAAAAAATCAGCGTTACTTGCCTGATCTAGTCTTTCCAGAACAAATAACCGTAACCTCTGACCTAAAGCAAGCCGCAGAATTCAGCGACCTTACCTTATTATCCGTACCCAGCCACGCCTTCAAAAGCACCTTGATTAATCTCAAGCCGCATGTCTCTGCTAACGATTTAAAAATAGCCTGGGCAACCAAAGGCTTTAACCCAGAAGATGGCGCATTACTGCATCAAGTTGTGGCTGATGTATTCTCACCAAACACACCAGCCGCTATCCTTTCCGGTCCCACTTTTGCCCGTGAAGTCGCCGCAAACCTTCCCACCGCAATCACCATTGCCTCAAAGCAAGCCGAGTTTGCGGATCAACTGGCAGACATCATGCATAGTGACCGTTTTCGGGCGTACACCAGCTCTGATATTATCGGTGTTGAAGTCGGCGGCGCGGTCAAAAATGTATTGGCGATTGCCGCCGGTATTGCCGATGGCTTGGGCTTTGGTGCCAATACCCGTGCGGCATTGATTACTCGCGGTCTCAGTGAAATCATGCGCTTAGGCATCAAACTGGGTGGCAAGCAAGAGACTTTCATCGGACTTGCTGGCTTAGGTGACTTGGTATTGACCTGCACCGACAATCAATCCAGGAATCGCCGCTTTGGTCTGGCCTTGGGGCAGGGCAGAAGCAGATCGTCCATCACCAATGAGATAGGCCAGGAAATTGAAGGAATCTTAGCTGCTAAAGATACCTTGCTGCTCGCCAAGCGCCATAAAGTAGACATGCCCATCACTGAACAAACTTTTAGGGTCTTATACGAAAATCTGAATCCATTAACCGCCGTACAAAACCTGCTTGCCCGTGACCAGAAAGCTGAATCTTAGGGTCTCCCATAATCAGGTTGTAAAGCTGGCAAGCAGCTTTTCCCCGTTCTGCCTCATAAATTTTCGGAAAGTGAAAGATAAGCCTTATAGCCTACCCTAACGACGGCATGGTCATCAACAAGTAGTACATCAATCTTAGCTGTCATTCACGTTTCCCCATTGATATTTCAACCCTCAATGATGCCCATTTTGCTTAAAAATAACATGGGAATTTTCCCTGATTTTACGAAAAGTCAGAATTCAGAATATCTAACCCGTTAAGTTGCTACACTAGCCAGTACTATGGTTGCACTGGTTTTATTCTTTCTTGCCGGAATTTTGCTGGTTCAGCAAATGACGATATTGCCCGATGTTGCCTGGTTTCCAGTCGCGGTCGTTGGCTTAGGTGTATTGGCAAAGTTACGGTCGTGGCATGGTTTCTTTTTTGGATTCGCCATATTGTGGGCTATGGTATTTGCCTCAATCAGGCAAAATGACCGTTTGCCAGAACATTTGTCAGGTCAGGACATCAAAATTCAAGGTTATATCGCTGACTTACCAGAGCATGAAAGCAACCATGTCCGCTTTAATTTCAACGTGGCGGAAGCAGCCAACCAGATTCCAAATAAATTGAGATTAACTTGGTATTACCCTGACCAAACCATTAAAGCTGGACAGAAATGGGCGTTTACGGTCAGGTTAAAACCGCCGCACGGCAATTTTAATCCCGGCGGTTTCGATTACGAACGCTGGTTATTTTTTGAGGGCATCGGTGCGACCGGTTATGTCCGCCCCAAACCTCAACCTCAATTGCTGGACAATGGTTCAACCCAAACCAGCCTGTTAGTTTGGCGGCAACTTATCGCGGAGCAATTAGAGCAAATACTCGCGAATAGTAGCAGCCTACCGTTGATTAAAGCGTTAACAATTGGCGATGGCAACAGTCTTTCTGCTGACCAGTGGGACATATTCCGCAAAACTGGCACAACCCATCTGATGGTTATTTCCGGCTCACATATTGGTTTGGTTGCCGGGCTAGTGTATTTATTGGTCATCAGGTTTTGGGCTTGGTCGGGGATTTTGGCATGGTCTCCCCAGAAAGTCGCGGCTATCGTGGCGTTAGTGACAGCCATATTTTATGCGGGCTTAACGGGCTTTTCGGTACCTGCACAGCGTTCGGCATTGATGATTGCTATCGCTATGGTTGCAGTAATCCAGCAGCGTAATACTCGACCTTACAACATCCTCGCTGTTGCCTTATTCGCCGTCCTGATTGTTGATCCACTGGTCGTATTGTCAGCGGGATTCTGGTTATCGTTTATTGCGGTTAGCTTAATTATTTATTCCATCACCGGACGCTTAGGCAAACTGGGCTTTTTTCGCGGCGGTTTCAAAATCAATTGGGTAACTTCGGTAGGATTAGCGCCGTTATTGTTGTTCTTTTTTCAGCAAGTTTCATTGATTGCACCGCTGGCTAATTTAATCGCCGTGCCAATCATCAGCTTGGTCGTCGTCCCATTAGCGCTGCTTGCAACGCTGGTCATGTTTATTGCTCCGTTAGTGGCGGTTAAACTATTTTTTGTCGTTGATTTGGCATTACAGGGCTTATGGTGGATTCTGATCAAATCAGCCGACCTGCCCTTATCGACCATAAACCACTCCCAACCTTCCTGGTGGGCATTAGCCTTTGCAATTCCAGGCATATTATTACTGTTTGCACCCAAGGGAATGCCGTCGCGTTGCTTGGGATTGATTATGTTGTTTCCTTTGATTTTTACCGAGTCGAGTAAAGTAGAACCCGGCGTGGTCAAATTGACTTTATTAGATGTCGGACAGGGCTTATCTGCCGTCGTGCAAACGGCGAATCACGTCCTAGTTTACGATACGGGCGCAAAGTTTTCAGCGACCAGCGATATGGGGCAAAGTGTTTTAGTGCCATTTTTGCGTAGCCAGGGTGTTAATAAGATTAATACGTTGATTGTTAGTCATGGGGATAACGACCACATCGGCGGCGTTGATTCCTTAATGGCAAGTATGCACACTGAAAATGTTTTAACCAGCGTGCCACAACAATTGAGCCAATATTTCCCGACCCAATGTCAAGCAGGGCAGTCATGGACATGGGATAAGGTCAAGTTTTCCATAATATCTCCGCAAATTGGCAATAATTCATCAGAAAATGATAACTCCTGCGTCTTGCAGATTCAGGCGCCAAAAGGTACTGCACTATTAACCGGCGATATTGAAGCCATAGCTGAGTCGAGGCTGTTAGAAACCTACGGCAATAAGCTGAAAGCCGATGTTCTTGTCGCGCCACATCATGGCAGCCAAACCTCGTCAACACACGCGTTCCTGAAGGCAGTTCGACCCAGTATCATCTTAATTCCTGCGGGTTATAACAATCAATTCGGACATCCCCATCTAGAAGTTCTAAAGCGTTATCAACATTTGAATGCTACTTGGTTGAATAGCGCAGACGAGGGTGCTATTCAGGTGACCCTTGATAGCCATTTAGGCGTGGAATCGTGGCGTGAAGTTGAGGGTCAATACTGGAATTATAAAAAAATAACACATAAACACGGCGTGTTACGACAAATCTTGCCATGAACATGACTGAATAGACGAGACTTGTTATTTACAGATATTCGTAAAAATTGGGCTTATTGCTAAAGCTAGTACTTTTTGTATGTGAGCCGATCAACTTAAGGGAAAACACCTATTAATCGCAATTTAACCGACGCTACTGCGAAGGTGCTGAAAATTTTTGGATTTTTCCAAGAATTCTAGCGTTATGAAGTCGATTCTTGTCGCAATGCCCGCCTTAGTGAAGGACTTCCGCCCTTTTATGCCACACTGGTCGCAACTTCCCCGTCATTGTCCCTCAATGTCTGGCTGCCTGGTTTTCTGTCGCGCTTAATCAGTTGTAGCTTGAACAGGTCTTGATAGAGTTGCCACTATTATCTCATTTTAGGGCTGTTTCAGGGTATGCAAAAAGCATGGGGAAATGGGGGGATTATTAGGGATGCTCAAATGATATTTATTACCCGCACAACCAAAAAAAGACTGAAATTAAGATCTTGCTCACAAGTTTAAGTCGTGCTTACACATTGTGTATATTTGCAACCTTGACACATGGTAAGATACTACTAATATTGAATGACAGAACCTGATGATTATCAAAGGGTAATGTGACTTCTTAACAACAACACCATCAAGATATGACTAGAGTATACATCCCTGCCCAGAAAACTCGCGTAATGAACAAACTGGTATTTTCTATCGCATTAATTTTTATGGGCGGCAATGTCGGCGCGACCACGTATCAAATGCCGGTAACTGCTGGCGATACCGTCGTTGAACAATTTGGCAGCGGTAATTCTACGACAACCGTAATGGAGGATGAAACCCTGCTGGATATGGCGCTACGTTATACTTTAGGGCAAACTGAGATCATCAAGCTCAATCCTAAGATGGATAGATGGTTGATTAAAAAAGGTCAGGTTGTGCGCTTGCCAAATCGCCGTGTGCTGCCGGATACCCCACATAGCGGCATTACCCTAAATATTTCTGAATTCCGCATGTATTACTACCCGCCTGGACAAGGTGGCGAGGTGATGTCCTTCGCACACGGAATAGGCCGACAAGACTGGAAAACGCCGTTAGGCAAAACCTCAGTTATCCGCAAAGTCAAAGATCCCGCATGGCATCCGCCGGAATCCATTCGGAAAGAACATGCCGCCAATGGCGATCCTTTGCCGGCGATTGTACCGCCAGGGCCGCATAATCCCTTGGGTACGCGTGCTTTGTATCTTAACCTGCCTGGCGAATACCGCATTCACGGTACGGATGTCGATAAAATATTTGGCATAGGTATGCAAATTACTCATGGTTGCGTACGGATGTACCCAGAAGATGTTGAAACTTTGTATGATGCCGTACCCTTAGGAACACCCGTTTACATCGTTAAACAACCGATTAAGGTCGGCTGGCTGGACAATGTGCTTTATGTTGAGGCGCATCCTGATTTGGAGGGTGAAGAAATGGGTCAGGAGCAGCGTTATGCGGTGGCGTTAAATCTTATCCAGAAAGCAACAAAAGAAGACATGCCGGAGTTCGATCAGAAAGCCTTGAATCAAGCGTTGAAAGATTTGGATGGCGAACCCGTTGCGGTTTATGAGCGTGTACCGGTAATGGAGCCACAAGATGCAGTGCCTGCACCTAATCAAAATGAAGTGTTTCCTGATTCTAATCCCGAATCCGCACCGGTTGGCAAAGGCTCTCCTGGTGGTTATTACAAGGGGATTTGATTTCTACCTTAAGCGACGGATGTAGAGACGCAAAAATTTGTGGCTTTACACATAAGGTAACCTCTAATAATTCAAAAACTCCTTCTCCATTTGGGAGAAGGTTGGGATGAGGGGGATATAAACAGTTGCTTTTATTCACCTCACCCCAACCCTCTCGGCAACTGCTCCTGCGTTGCCCTACTACCTACGTCCATGTAGGCATCCAGCAGGAGAGGGGGCTTGGTGATTTGGCAACCCATTGTTTTTGTTATATTGAAAAGTTGTGTAGATACTTATGCCCAGAGGGGAGGGGACTTTTAGAGACCCCATAAGTTCTAAGTTTCTACAGCGAAACCAATACCCCCGCCGCCGCAGACGCAATTATCACAGGTATCACTCCCACCTTAAAGTGGAACAATGCGATTAACGCATACACGCCGATCAACGCAGCAACCCCGTCAAAATCGCCAGCAAAGCCTTTTGGCCAAAACACATGCCAGGCGAAAAACACCGCAAGATTAAGGATCACCCCCACGACCGCTGCGGTGATTGCCGATAGCGGCGCAGTAAATTTTAAATTGCCATGCGTTGATTCCACCAACGGGCCGCCAGCTAAAATAAACACAAAGCTAGGCAAAAACGTAAAGTAAGTCACGATAACCGCAGCAATCGTGGCAGACATCAATAAGCTATCAACACCAAATGGCATCTGATTCCAACCAGCGAGAAAGCCAACGAAAGTGACGATCATAATTAGTGGGCCAGGCGTAGTTTCACCTAACGCTAAGCCGTCAATCATTTGCGTGGCAGTCAACCAGTGGTAATGCTCAACCGCGCCTTGGTACACATAAGGTAATACCGCATAAGCACCGCCAAACGTCAGCAATGCGGCCTTGGTAAAAAACCAGCTCATTTGCGTGAACGCACCTTGCCAGCCGAACTGCCAGCACAACATGCCCATCACACTTCCCCACAATAGCAATCCGGTCAGCGCAATTTTGCATAATCGCGTCCAACGAAATTGGGCATGTTCAGGCGCGGGCGTATTGTCATCAATCAACGCTGCGCCATAATTTTGCTTGTTTGTACCGTGTCCACCGCCAACAGTAAATAACGTCGGTGTGATGCGTCCGCCCAAAGCACCCAGCAAAGCGGCAATCAACACAATAAGAGGGAAGGGTGCATGTAAGACGAAAATAGCGGCAAAAGCCAATGCTGCCAGCACCCACATCAACCAATTTTTCAGCGCACGCGAACCTATGCGATAAGCCGCGAACAGCACAATTGCCGTCACTGCGGGTTTTATGCCGTAAAGTACGGCAGATATAGCAGGTACTGTGCCAAAGCGTAGATAAATCCAGCTCAATAGAATCAGCAAAAATAGTGATGGCAAGATAAACAGCAAGCCAGCGGCAATTCCTCCCCAACTCCTGTGCATCAGCCAGCCGATATACGTTGCCAACTGCTGCGCCTCAGGGCCAGGCAACAACATACAATAATTTAACGCATGAAGAAATCGGCGCTCGGATATCCAGCGTCGCCGCTCGACCAATTCCTGGTGCATGATGGCGATTTGCCCCGCAGGCCCGCCAAAGCTAACAAAACCCAGTTTCGCCCAAAAGCGTAAAGCCGCCAAAAAGCTTACCGGTTGTGGTGGAAGGCTGCTGTCTATGTTGTTGGATTCGGAATTTTTCATGTGCTTAGCTTATACCAATTCCAAAAGATTGTTATATGAATACCCCTCATCCTAGCCTTCTCCCTTTGGAGAAGGTAACAATGAGAACTTATTGGGATTGGAATTATATGTGAGTCGTTTGGGCATGGCTTGGATGATAGGAAATCACTCACCTAATCTTTTCACGCAAGGGAGATTGCAGAAATTTGTGTGGATACCTAAGGATACTAAAAACTCAAAACAACCTTCTCCCTTCGGGTATAAGTATCTATACAAGCTTTAAGCCCCTTCCCCAGAGGGAGGAGGTTGGGATGAGGGGGTTAGGATCAGGCTTACGCTGAAGTATCTTGCTAATCAGTTAAATCTGAAGAGAAGTTGTAGCTGAACCTTGCCTGAACCCTGTGATTTTTTATTTTTTAGCCTCAAATGACCAAAAAACTGTTTTTTAGAACAAAAAATCCTAATTAAACTGTGTCATATGACACACCTACTGTGTTATTTGACACAGTTTAATTAGAAAGCCACGGCTCATGCGGGTTACAGCGGGTGTAGAAATAAATTAAACTGTGTCATATGACACACCTTTTGCTTTTAGTCTAAAGGCAGAAGGGCTTTTCAGGTCAATATTCATTGAGCTATCACCTACAAAGCTATGTTGTAAATTATGATAATATTTTTTAAATATAAATATTATCAGTTAGTTATATGAATATTTCTTGGAAATACACAGCATAAAATTAGTTGTCTGTGGATTGCAAAAATAGTTTAAAAGTTGGCATAGATAGTGCTTATATTACGATGTGACGAATAATTATTCGACACGTATAAAAGGCAGTACTTTTTATAACAACCAGTCCCAAGGAGGACTTACTACGATGACAAAAACAAAACTAACACTTTGCACGCTTGCAGCCTTGTTTGCTGCCGGACAAGCTTTTGCTCACACGGGCGTTAAGGATCAAGCCACCGAAGGCGTTGCCAGTTATAACGCTTTTAACATTGGTCATGGTTGCGGCGGTGATGCTGGTACAGATGCCTATCCTGTCATCGGTCAAGTGGCCTTATTTCCATTCGGCGCCAATGCCGTTTGGAAAGATGCCGCCGGCAACGTGATCGAAAGAGGCGGTAACGGTAACGGTACTATTGAGGCCGCTACACTTGGATTGTCGCCAGCGGGTTATGCTGGTTTTGGATCACCTTTTGTCACCACCCAAGAAATCGTGGATGACCTGGGTAACGTGCAGGCAATCCTATATAAAAATGGCGCGCTGGAACCTAAGCTTAACGCCCTTTCCCCGTTCAAGATAACAGCGCCTAAAATCGTTGACAATTGCACAAGGCTGAAAGTCCGTGTGGCCGTGATCAATTACTGCGACACTGGAAAAAACGCAGCGAACGATGTAAAAGGTCCGTACAAGGCGCCTAAAGATGCCTTTGGCAATAAGATCCCTTACACGACTACCCTTGACGACGGCGGTGTTCAAAAAAATGTAGCGGATTCGCCTTTCTTTACTGACATTCGTGCTGGTAATGGCGACAACAACCGTGCTGACTGGTGGTTTTATAACCCAGATGGCGGCAGCTTGTTATATAACGATGCAGACTTGATGCCTTCTGCGGGTCAATGGTCAGCTGTACTCACCGTTAATAATGCCGCAGCTCAAGCCGGATGTGCAGTGGTCAAAGATGTATTTGTTGAACCGAATGGGGCGGCATTTGATACTTTCCTGACTGAGCGTAACGTTCGTCCATTCAGCAAAGGGTTGTCAAATTTCTAAGTCTACCGGTTTGGTTTTAGTCGGTTAAGGTGGGCAGAGCTTTTCTCCCGCCGCTGTAATAACAGCGGCGGATAAACGATAAGGCTACTCGCTCTCTTTGCGCCGACAACACAACCCCTTCCATTCCAGGGTGTTCCGTGCAAGGCGGATCGCCTTGGAATTTTGCGTTTATGTCAACCCTAAAAAAAGGTGTCATGGACTGTATTTTTATTGATAGTTTGTAGTGACGCAAGATTTTGTGCCTCTACAAACTTCTCCAAATTTGGTTCCAGGCTGGAGCCAATAGCTGACCTTATCTCGGCTTAAGTGCCAATGATAAACGCCAGGTTAACCGGGCTAAAGTGGAGTTTTTTTCGCTTGCCCAAGTCGATGGTTTGTGGATTGAACCACGGCACTATGACAATGTTTCCGTTAGTGCACTAACGGAACGAATAAATAAGAGGAAATAAAATGAAAATATCTAAAAAAATAATGACTGTGAGCTTATTGATTTCAGCAGGATATGCTGGCCTAGTTTCTGCGCATGTGCAATCAGGTGCTGTGGGTATTGCAACTTCCGGTGTGGCGAGAACTGACGTGTATACCCTAGCATGTCCTACGGGCACTGCTAAGCTTTATATTCGCGTTAAGGATCTTGCGCCTGTAAAAGCCCCTTTGGTAAGTATACAAGCGACTAAAGGTACGTCTTCATCAGCGTTAAGCACTGATGCTGTGGATGGTGATGCTAATTACAGTCCTGCACTGACGTTATCCGCAGGTTCAGGTGTTTACACCTTTAAAGTCAATAAATCTGCCTCTTCTGTGGTGGGCATTGAAACTTATACGGCTGAAATCCATTGTCAGGACAGTGCCGGCAACCATTTGGCACAACCCGATCCAACGATGACACAAAATCAATAAAGCTTAGTTTTTAAGTTCGTAGGTTGGGTTGGCGGTAGCGTAACCCAACATTGGCCGCATCGGTGTGTTGAGGTTCATGTCTCACCCCAACCTACGACCTACGAGTTCGTCATATCGGCAAGGATTGTCGGTATCCAGGAACTATGGATGGCAATTTCTGCCGATATGACGGTTTTGGAAAATATTGATATGTAATCAGTCCACATAGAATTCACAAGTGCAAGGTATTGTCTTTGCAATAGTTATAAAGTCAAGGAAAGACCAGATAATAAAAAAGAGAGGATATACGTATGAAATTGACTGGATTGGCAGCGAAGATGCTTCTGCTTACAGTGGGTGCTTTGCTCGTTGGGTGTACAGCGGTACAACCTTGGGAGCGTGGCAATCTGGCAAAGCCGCAGATGGCTTTAGATCCGTATCCGCTGCAAAATGCCTTAAGGGCGCATAACTACGGCAGCCGCGAGGCGGCGGCGGGCGGTAACGCGGCGCAAGGGGGTGGTTGTGGCTGTTATTAAGGATGCAAAAAAACAACCTGATTTGTCCCTACAGGTGCTAACCACGGCGGCATTAATGCTGCCGGGTTTACTGTCACCCGTAGCGCACTCTGCCGAAGGCGACGAAGTCGATTTCCAGTACAGCCATTATCAGGAAGGTAAACGGAATATTAGCACTGTTGCTACAGATCTCTTGATAGGCAGTAACTCTGTTGCTGGTATCAAATCATTCAACCCAATTGAGGTCGAAAGCCTTCACGGCAGTGCAAAAATTTCCTTAACAGATCGTGTTAAATTTGCCTTTAATTACACGCAAGACACCTGGGGCGGCGCAACGCCGATGACGACAGCTCCCGCTGTTTTTAATACAAACTTCTCTCTGCTTGCTGCTGATGGCTTAACCGTAGTGGGTGCAACACCCTACCTAAGGGGGGAGAAGCCGATACTATTAGATAGCCAGAAAAACCCTCTTCTGGCAAATATAGATCCGAATACTGGGGAAAATATATATATAAAAAACAATCAGTTGACTCATACAATCTCTTATGCTTCACCCGAAACCCGCAAGCAAGGCGATTTTAAGCTGACTTACGAATGGGATGAGGCGGCAGTGAGTGTTGGTGGCGGGATCTCCTTGGAAGATGATTATGAATCTCGGTTTGGCAATATTGGTGGACGTTGGGATCTTAACCAAAAACAGACTACCCTGAACCTAGACTTGAGTTATACCAATAGTGACACCCATGCGATAGTCAATCATGACGCAGCAGTTTATTACGACAGGAGTGCTTATGAGCTACGAGGGAAAATTGAGAAAATAAAGAGCTTAGATAATAAGGAAATTTTACATGGCAATCGCCAAGATTGGGCAACCCATTTTGGCGTAACACAAATCATCAATAAGGATGCCCTGATTGGTGCCGATGTCAGCTACACACGGAGTACCGGCTATATGGCTAATCCGTATAAAGCTGTTAATGTGGTGTTTATAGACCCTGACAAGCAATTTGATCCACCACCTAGCGGTTTTCAAGGAAGCCTTCAAGCACTAGCGGAGCAGCGGCCAGAAGTCCGTAATCAATGGAATCTGGGGGGGCGTTATGTGCAGTACATTAATCCACTGGATGCTGCACTGCATTTTGATTACCACTTTTCGGCGGATGACTGGGGTATTCAAGCACATACCTTTGAAGCGGACTGGGTGCAGCCGGTAGGTTATGGTTGGACAGTCACGCCTAGGGTACGTTACTACTCCCAGGATGCGGCGGATTTTTATACGCCTTGGTTGACAACACAACAAGGGTTTAATTTTAATAAAGATGCCAACGGTAACGCAATTGTCCTGCCTTACGATCCCAGTAAACTGCCGACTAATTTTTCCAGTGACCAACGCTTGTCGGGTTTTGGTGCCTTAAGCGGCGGGGTCACTGTTACCAAGCAGTTTACCAAAGGCTTAAGCCTTGAAACTGGCTTTGAATATTACACACACCAAGGGGGATTGAAGATTGGTGGGGGCGGTGAAGGTGCGTTTTCAAATTATGATTACTGGGTAGCCAACGCGGCTTTAAAAGTCGATTTGGCGGCATTGTCGCTTAACGGCGGCGGGAATGCCCATACTGGGCATCAACATCATAATCACGGCGTACATGCCCCAGCGGGAGTGATGTTCGACCATATGCTTTCCAAGGCGGGTGATTTTATGGTGGGTTACCGTTACATGTACGGCAGTCAAGGTGATCCAATGTTGCACGACAGTAATCCGGTTGGCGACCAAGCAATTGTTGCTAATGGTTGTAGTCCGAATCCCTGTTTTCTTGCTTCCGACAGCATGACCATGAATATGCACATGCTGGACATCATGTATGCCCCTACCGATTGGTTAACTTTGATGCTGATGCCACAGTTTATGGATATGAACATGTCCATGCGAAGGCTTGATGGTGCACCTAGCGATGATTTGGCAGTCAATAATGTTGGTAATCCCATAGATCCAAGCACTGGCACACCATTTAACATAGGGCAACATATTCAACACCACATCCAAAATGGCCATGAAACTGGCGGTATTGGTGACGTGAGCTTATATGCCATGTTCAAGCTGTTTGATAACGGTATGCACCACGTCCATATTACGCCGGGATTCAGCGCCCCCACTGGCGATGTGGATATTCAGTTACAGCGTAACCATAAAGTTGAAGGCGGCTTTATCCATTATGGGATGCAGCTAGGCAGTGGCACTTGGGATTTTAAGCCCAGCCTGACGTATACCGGGCATGTTGACCAATTTTCCTGGGGTGTACAAGCCAATGGTACGGTACGTATGGAAGACCAGAACAAATCAGGCTATGCCTTGGGTGACATGTTCCAGGCGACTACCTGGGGTAGTTATAACCTCACCAATTGGCTGACTGCTTCGGTACGCGGTATGTACACTCTGCAAGGGGCTATTAAAGGCCAATTTAACGGGCAAATTAATCAATATGGCCCGATGGATTACCCACAGAATCATGGTGGTAAATATTGGGATGTCGGTTTTGGTTTAAGCGCAGCAGTTCCTTCCGGCGATCTAGCTGGTAACCGCGTTAGCGTGGAATGGCTGCAACCTGTTGAGGATAACGTCAATGGCTATCAACTGGAGCGTGATGGCGCGTTATCGGCGACCTGGAGTTATCATTTTTAGGGTGGTTTGGGTATGGCCTTCGACAGGTCGAGCGATAGTTTGTCCATTCCATTGGTGGTAAGTCTGTTGATTTCGTTCGTACCCAAAGGGCATGAATGGTGAGCTTGTGCCATTGGCACTTCCTTTGGTCGTCGGAGCATGAACGGAATTAACTTTAGGGGATCTTTAAAAATCAGCAACCCTCTCGGCAACTGCTGAAGTACTGAATGCAGCAAACGCAGGAGCAGTTTGTCGTCCTGCGTTGCCAAGCCACATGGATGTGGTGAATGTGGTTGTACAGGAGCATTTTTCCACCTACTACCTACATCCTTGTAGGCATCCAGCAGGAGATGGAGTCCGTTGCTTTTCCAACTCGTTGTTTCTATTACGGCGAAAAGTTGTGTAGATGCCTATGTCCTTTGGGAAAGGGTTAGGGTTGTCAATGCTTGTTTTTAAATGCCTCATTTTTTAGAGGTTCGTATATGTATTTAGACTTTTTACCACTGTTGCGTAAGCATGCAATTCAGTGCTTTACCGTTGTGCTAATGGGGCTTTCCAGTGTGTGCTTTGCCCAAACTCCTGGGGATAAAGCGCAGACTGATCTCGTTGTCAGCAACAGTAAGGGCGCGGAGTTGCAACTGGAAGTGCGACAAATACCGTTGGCACAAGTGCTGAATGCTATCGCCGAGAAGACCCATGTGCCGATACATTATTCCGTGCTGCCTGAAGGCTTGGTGACGGCCACTTGTGTAGGGACGACGCTCAAAAAGATCTTGGAGTGCTTGCTTGACCGAAAGGCGGATTTAATCGTCCGGTATCCTCGCGCAGATGCCAAAGGTGGCAGCAAGTGGCAAGTAGCAGAAGCCTGGATACTGGGTTCCCGCTTGGATGGCACGGTTGCAAAGGATTGTCCTGCGACAGGAAATATGGTCGATAAAGGCTCACTTGCGCTATGGCAGAACGAGCAAGAAGCAGATGCCGCGGCTAACCAAATTGGTGCCCTTTTGAAAATAACGCAATCTAGAAATGCGGCTGAACGGGCAGATGCCATCGGCGCATTAATAGCAGCGGGACATGAGGGTGATCCTGCTATTAAAGCGGCATTGGAAGAAGCCCTTCACGATAAAGATGCTAATGTCAGGGCGCAAGCGATTTCTAGCCTGTCGCACCGCGAAGATGGCAATGCCGTTGCGGGTGCTATTGAAGAAGCCCTGCATGATGATTCGGTTGATGTCAGGATGATGGCGGTCGATGGCATTACCGATGATGTGGGGCTGTTACAGCAAGCGGTTAACGACAGCGATGAGACCGTGCGGGGGCTGGCGACCCTTAAGTTAGAAGAACTTATGCAACGTCAGAAAAGTAAATGACATTTAAAGGGATCTCTACGTAATTCAAATACCCCTTATCCCTTTGGCATAAGGTTAGGGTGATGTAATTAAAATCAATTAGTTATATCCATTTTTCTAGTCCTTCCGTTGGGCAAAAGTATCTACACAAGTATCTGCCCCTCTCCCGCGAGGAGAGGGAGTTTGCTGCAAGGTTTCACGTGGGTTAAGTGCAACCTTGCGGTTCATGATTTGACACCAATACCGTTAAGTTGATGGGTAATGATAGTAACAATGGAGTGCAAAGCTGGCTTTGCACTCCAGAACATGGCTTAACTTAAGGGTGTTGGTTTTAAACCTAGCCCCGTCTAAGGGCGGCTACTACCCTATGCAAAAACCTAAAGGCCAGGGAAAGGTCATAAAAAATTAACAAGAGATATAACCATATGAGAATGTTTAAACTGACGGCAAAAATACTGTTGCTCACGCTGGGCGTACTGCTCACCGCCTGTACCACGGTACAACCGTGGGAGCGCGGCAACCTAGCCAAGCCGCAAATGGCCTTGGACCCATACCCGCTACAAAGTAGCTTACGGGCGCATAATTACGGCAGCCGCGAGGCTGCGGCGGGCGGCAATGCGGCGCAAGGGGGCGGTTGTGGCTGTTATTAATAAAAAAGATAAGATTCCATCTTTAAAAGCGTTAACCGCTACGGCGTTGTCGTTGCCAGGTTTGCTGTCACCAATTGCCTATGCCGCCGAAGGCGATGAGGTGGATTTTCAGTACAGCCATTATCAGGAAGGTAAGAGGGATATTTTTATAGATAATGCGGATTTATTTGCCACCTCTCCAAAAGCCAAAAGCTTTAATCCGATTGAAGTTGAAAGTCTGCATGGCAGTGCCAAGGTTAGCTTAACTGACCGGATAAAATTTGCTTTTAACTACGTCCAGGATACCTGGGGCGGGGCAACGCCGGTGGCAACCGCACCGGCTGCTTTCAAAGGCAATAAGGCAGCGACTTTTGCAGCGGATGGAATTGTTGTCACAGGATCGTCACCTTATGTCACGGACAAATTAGCACTGGATGCCGAGTTTAATCCTCTAGATGGTGTTTTTTCGGGTGAAATTGATCCCGTCACGCAGCTTGATATTTTTAAATATTCTAAAAACAGTCAGCTTCAGCACATCATGGCGACGGCTTCACCAGAAACCCGCAAGCAAGGTGACTTTAAACTAAGTTATGACTGGGATGAAGTATCAGCAAGTATTGGCGGCGGGGTATCCATAGAAAACGACTACGAATCCCATTTTGGCAACGTGGGAGGCCGTTTCGATTTCAACCAAAAGCAAACGACACTGAATGTTGATTTAAGTTACACCAACAGCGAAACCAAAGCGATACTCGACCACGATTCGTTAGTTAGTGTACAGAACGCGCCGCCTGGGCAGATTGATATTTTAGAAAACTTAGGTAAGGCAAAATTCCTGCACGACAACCGTCAGGATTGGTCTACCCATTTAGGGCTGACCCAGGTGTTAAGTAAAGATGCATTAGTCAGTGCCGACTTTAGTTATACCCGCAGCACCGGTTATATGGGTAATCCCTATAAAGGTGTGGCGATTGCTTTTATTGATCCTGGCCGCCAATTGGGTGCGCCCAAAAATGGATACAACAGCACTGTGTTTAGCTTGCTGGAACAAAGGCCGGAGGAACGTAACCAATGGAATGTGGGTGGGCGGTATGTGCAATATGTTGAGCCGCTTGATGCGGCATTGCATTTCGATTACCGGTTTGCAGCCGATGATTGGGGCATTCAATCCCATACCTTTGAAGCGGATTGGGTACAACCGTTAGGTGCAGGGTGGACGGTTACACCACGCATCCGTTATTACTCGCAAGATGCCGCCAATTTTTATGCGCCTTGGTTGGTTACCCAACAAGCCTTTAGTAAAAATGTGACCGATCAGGCGGGTAACAATATAGTCATCGGTAGCGATGGCAAGGAATATTCATTAATTTTTGATCCTAATACATTTCAAAATTTTCTTGTTGATGCAAAAGGAAATCGGGCGCCTTCTTCAGTCAAAGGAGTAAAGGACAAAAGGGTATTTTACGACCCTAAAAAATTGCCGACTAATTTTTCCAGTGACCATCGTTTGTCCGGTTACGGCACGTTGAGTGGCGGTGTAACCGTTGCCAAGCAATTCGTCAAAGGCCTAACATTAGAAACGGGTTTTGAATATTACACCCATCAAGGCAGCTTAAAAGTTGGTGGCGGCGGCGAGGATGCTTATGCCGATTTTGATTACTGGCTAGCGAATGCGACCTTAAAAGTAGACCTAAATACCTTGGCTTTCGGCGGCGGGGGTAGGGGCAGCCATTTCAATCATCAAAACCATAATGATCATGGTGTCCACGCCCCTGCGGGTGTCATGTTTGACCATATGTTGCCCAAGGCGGGTGATTTCATGGTTGGTTACCGTTACATGTGGAATAGCCAGAGCGGAAATATGCTGCATGGTACAGATCCCATCAGCGATCAAGCGATTATCAACAATGGATGCGTTGAAACAGGGAGCTTAGGTTGTTTCTTAACGCCTGATTCAATGACTATGAGCATGCACATGTTGGATTTGATGGTCGCACCGACCGATTGGTTAACCCTAATGTTAATGCCGCAGTTTATGGATATGGGTATGGATATGCGGTCGTTGGATGGCGCACCACCTGCACCAAACCAGCATGCTACCCACCATATGCAAAATGGTCATGAAACTGGCGGCATCGGGGATTTAGGGATGTATGCCTTGTTCAAGCTATTTGATAACGGCATCCACCATTTACATGTAACAACCGGGATTAGCGCACCGACAGCCGATGTGAATCTACAGTTACGTCGTAATCATGGCATCGATGGCGGTTTTATCGATTACGGTATGCAACTCGGCAGCGGCACTTGGGATTTTAAGCCCAGCTTGACTTATACGGGGCATACTGATGACTTTTCATGGGGAGTACAGGCCAATGGTATTGTGCGGATGGAAGATCACAATAAATCCGGCTACCGCTTAGGCGATATGTTTCAAGGCACGGCATGGGGCGCTTACAACTTGACCAATTGGCTGACAGTTTCCGTGCGTGGGTTGTATACCATGCAAGATGCCATCAAAGGCCAATTTATCGGTGCTAACGGGCAATTTTATAATCCCGTTCTCAATCCTGATGGCACGCAAACTCAAAGCAGCATCCTAAAATTTGGTCCACAAGATTACCCCAACAACTACGGTGGGCGGTTTTGGGATGTCGGCTTTGGCTTGAGTGCGGTCGTGCCGTCCGGCGATCTGGCAGGGAATCGTGTCAGCGTGGAATGGTTACAGCCGGTTGAAGATGATGTCAACGGCTATCAATTGAAACGTGATGGCGCGTTATCGGCGACCTGGAACTACAGTTTTTAGGGGATTTTGTCTAGGGTAAATTCCTAAGAATCCAAAAGTGCCATCGCCTTCCAGGGATGGAGGAAGTGCGGCAGTGAGTATGGAACTCGTGCCGTCTCCCTCAGGGTATAGGTATCTACACAACTTTTCGACGTAATAAAAACAATGAGTTGAAAGAGCAACGGACTCCCTCTCCTACTGGAGGGGGTTGGGGTGAGGAGAATAAAATCAACTATTTACATCCCCTTCATCCCAGCCTTCTCCCTCGAGGGAGAAGGGGCAGATACTTGTGCCCTCAGGGAGAAGGTTGGGATGAGGGATTGTTGACAACCCTCACTCTGGTGCGGGTTACAAACCCCAGCCGGTATCATTAAATTAACTTTGGATACTTCGTTGATAAACAATTTGATTTGTTTTCCTCATTACAAGGATGTAGACCTCTGGCCTGGCCTGCGGCGAGAACCTGTTTTTTCGCCGTATTTTTTTACTTGAATTCAACTAATACCAATCCCAATAAGTTGTTATTTGAATCCCCTCATCCTAATCTTCTCCCACTGGAGAAGGGATAATATGTGAACTTATTGGGATTGGTATAAGACAGGTATCAGTGTTATGAAATTACTGTTGACGTTAGCTTGCTACAACAATCGGCCAACGACGGTGATGACGCTGTACGTAGTTTGGCTTAGACAAGGTTAGAGCGGCTTACCTAGGGTAATCAAGGTAAGCCGTAAAACCCCGTGCTTCAAGAGGCGAAAAATAAATAGCCTTGAGGAAGTGTAACTAAATTGAAGCTATCTGCTGTTACTAAATGGCAGTGATTCAATTGCCCCTTTGTTAAATAAATGAGGTATAACTGATGAAGAAACAACAATTTTTACAATCACTGTTAGCGGTGGTATTTTTTTGCGCCAATCCGTTGGCCTTTGCCGCCGGAGTTGGTAGCCCTATGCCTGCCTGCAATGTGTCACCTATCGGCGAGAGCCAAAGTTCTGACCTGAGCCAGTATAAAGGGCAAGTGTTATATGTCGATTTCTGGGCCTCCTGGTGTGGCCCTTGTGCCAAATCCTTTCCATTTTTAAACGAGATGCACGAGCAACTAAAAGGCCAAGGTTTGCAGATTGTCGGCGTTAATCTGGATGAAAATGCGGACGAAGCGAAAGCCTTTCTGGCTAAATATCCCGCCAGTTTTACTGTAGTGGCGGATGTCAGCAAACAATGTGCTAAGGATTTTGAAGTAAAAGCCATGCCGTCTTCTTATCTTATTGACCGTAAAGGAATTGTGCATCATATCCATCTAGGATTTCGTCCTGGAGAAGCTAAGGAACTAAGGGTATTGGTAGAAAAATTACTGAATGAAAAAGTGGCTGGGCTGTAATCACCTAACCAAATTTGGCTTCAAGGCGGAAGCCGGTCGGCAGGGCGGGTAATGAATTGCCCAAACCTTGTCGGCGATATAGCGGCGGGAACTTCCCGACGTTTCGCTGTTGCAGGGCAATTAATCTGCAACAATCTAAAGGCTAAATGTTAGCTTGCTAACACGATATACGAGGTATTAACGATGAAACTATTCAATCAACTCATAACCGCTTTATTTTTCTCTTTGATTAGCACCAGCGCCGTGTTTGCGCATGGGGAGACGGTTGTTCAAGCACTTGGCAAGACCACCACCGGCGCGGCGGCTACGGATATTTGGAAAATTACCTGCACCAAAGGCCCGGATAAAAAAGGCGGCCCCATTGTCACCCCGACCCGGTTGACTTTTCATGTGATGGATCTTGCCCCCGTCCATCCTGCCGTCATCAGCGTTCAGGCGTTTAAAGGCACGTTGAAGTCGCCGGTGTACAAAGACCCCAAGGATGGCGACAAAGTCTATGGGCCAGCCGGTTTTGCATCCTTGAAAGGCGGACAAGGCGACTACTATCTAAAAATCACCAAGTCGGCATCGACAGTTAAAGGTGTTGAAAAATATATCCCGCAATTTCACTGTTGGAGTGATTCAAGTACAGGAAAAAACCATTCCACCATCAGTTTCAGGTTGATACAAAACCAATAGGCCATTTGTTTACTGAGCCGGACGGGTTATGTTAACCCGTCCGCGATGGTTTTGCGGACAGAACCCGTCGGGTTTAAATGTTGAGGTCGGGGATAGAAACCGCGACCTGCACAGTGATATTGAGGGATAACTATGGCCATACTTACAACAGGCACCAGCACTGAAGTCAAGGATACTTTGTGCCGTTTTACGGCGGCGGCAGCGGTATTGCCAGGTTTGTGTGCTGCCCCCTGTCTGGCGGCAGAAGGCGATGAAGTCGATTTCCAATATAGCCATTATCAGGAAGGTAAAAGGGAGATAACTTCAGAGGGTTTGGGCGATGTTTTAAAAGGAGATAAAAATCCCAATCCAATTGAAGTCGAAAGCCTACATGGTCATGCCAAAGTCAGCTTGAGCGACAGGGTCAAGTTTGCCTTTAATTATGTGCAGGACACTTGGAGCGGTGCCACGCCTATCGCCACCAGCCCGGCTATATTCGGGTTTAACCATGCACTTTCTTCGCCTGATGGCAAAGTACTGTCGGGTTCTTCACCCTATATACAAGGTCAAGATTTTGAACGTATCCTGCTGGACAACAAAAAAAATATTTATCATAGAGATGATTTAACTGGCATCGACAGCTTAACTAACTCCCTTAGCCACATCATCGCCACCGCCTCGCCGGAAACCCGCAAGCAAGGCGATTTTCAGTTGAGCTACAACTGGGACAACGCCGCCATCAGCTTAGGGGGCGGAATTTCCATTGAAGACGACTACGAATCCCGCTTCGGCAACCTGGGCGGACGCTGGGATTTTAACCAGAAACGTACCAGCCTTAACCTGGGCTTGAGTTACACCAATAGCCAGACCAATGCCATTCTGGACCATGATGCCTTGCCTTACATAGAAGACGACAGCTACTTTTTTAATCACACTAACAGAAGAAAAAACACCGAAGATCCAATAATTATATCCGGTATCCGCCAGGACTGGACGACTACCCTAGGCATCAGCCACGTCTTGACCGAAGACACCTTATTGGCTGCCGATGCCGGCTACACTCGCAGCACCGGCTACCAGTCCAATCCTTACAAGTTGACCGAGATCATCTTCGTCAACCCTGACGATTTCCAATCGGGCGATTTGGTCAACCCTAATTATGTCGGCGGTTTTTTGGAACGCCGCCCAGAAGTGCGTAACCAATGGAACGTCGGTGGGCGGGTTGTGCAATATATCCAACCGTTGGATGCGGCGCTGCATTTCGACTACAAATTTTCCGCCGACGACTGGGGTATCGAAACCCATGCCTTTACAGCAGATTGGGTGCAACCCGTGGGCAGCGGTTGGACAATAACCCCCCGCCTCCGCTATTACTCCCAGGATGCGGCGGATTTTTACACCCCATATCTGGTGACGGATCAAGCCTATTCAAAAGATGTGGTAGACGCGGACGGCAACAATATTTATGCAGGATCAGACGGCAAGGATTATACCGAGCAATTCGATATAACAAC
Organism: Methyloglobulus sp.; assembly: GCF_040079455.1. Lineage (GTDB taxonomy): Bacteria > Pseudomonadota > Gammaproteobacteria > Methylococcales > Methylomonadaceae > Methyloglobulus. The sequence goes on from NZ_JBEBKJ010000034.1 coordinate 33,233, forward strand.
ATTAACCAGTGTCTTCCAAGATACTCAAGGCAACATCAAGCCGGAGTCTGTAGAAGTAACGCAAAAGAAGATTCCTTACGATGCCAAGAAGTTACCTCCGCACTTCTCCAGCGACCAGCGCCTGTCGGGTTTTGGCACCTTGAGCGGCGGCGTGACCATTGAGAAAAAGTTCGCCAAGGGTTTGAGCCTGGAAACTGGTTTTGAATATTACACGCACCAGGGTTCGCTTAAGATTGGCGGCGGTGGTGAGGGCAGTTATGCTGATTATGATTACTGGGTGGCGAATGCGGCACTCAAGGTGGATTTGGACACGCTGTCCAAAGGCATGATGCAGGCGATGGGCGGCATGGATCATTCTGCCCATGCCGGCCATGATATGTCAAAGATGGATCACAGCGGGCATGATATGGCGCAAATGGATCATTCTGCCCATGCAGGACACGGTGGACACCATCACGGTGCGGCTGCACCTGCTGGGGTGATGTCCAGCCACATGCTGGCGAAGGCGGGTGACTGGATGATCGGTTACCGCTTCCAGTGGAGCAACCAAAGCGGTGCCTTGCGTAACGGCACAAGACCTGTCAGCGACCGGGAGTTTATCGCCAAAGGTTGTCCCGGCGGCGTTTGCGCCCTGGCACCGGACAGTATGCCCATGAGTATGCATATGCTGGATTTGATGTACGCCCCGACCGATTGGCTGACCTTGATGCTGATGCCGCAATGGATGGACATGAATATGAAAATGCGTAAATTAGAAGGTGTGCCGCCCTATGACGATAATGTGCCAAGTAGCCATATCAGCCATCATGCCCAAAACGCCCACGAGAGCGGAGGCTTTGGTGATTTGGGGATGTATGCGCTGTTCAAGCTTTATGACGACAGTACCCATCATCTCCACATCACTCCCGGCTTTACCGCGCCGATCGGCGATGTGGATTTACACCTGCGCCGCGGACATCAATCTGACGGTGGCTTTATGCATTATTGCATGCAACTTGGCAGCGGCACATGGGACTTTGCGCCCAATCTGACTTATACCGGCCACCTGGACGATTGGTCTTGGGGAGCGCAGCTAAACGGGGTTGTCCGAATGGGCAACAAAAATAAGTCCGGTTACAGGCTGGGCGACATCTTTCAGGCCACGGCTTGGGGCGGTTACAATATCACGCCGTGGCTTACGGCTACTCTACGTGGAGTTTACACCACTCAAGGCAGTATCCGCGGACAGTATTCCGGGTCTGAGGGCGGCCAGTTCATAACCGGAACAGATAAAGACGGCAATCTTATTTACAGCAGCATTTTAAAATTCGGCTCCATGGATTATCCCAGCAATTACGGCGGGCGTTTTGGCGATGTGGGTTTCGGACTAAGTGCCATGTTCCACTCCGGTTCTTTAGCGGGCAACCATTTCAGTGTGGAATGGCTGCAACCGGTCTACAACGACATGAACGGCTACCAGCAAAATCGTGACGGCACTTTGAACGCAACTTGGGGGATTATGTTTTAGCCTCCTGAGCCGGACGGGTTATGTTAACCCGTCCGCAGCGGTTTTGCCGATTGAACCATTAGGGGTTAAACATTAAGGTCGGGGTTACAAACCCCGACCTGCCTATGGTACAAAGCTAGATTTGTACTCCAGTATTCGCTGTTTATAAAGAATCAAAAAACATGTTTTTTGACTCCGTAATTCTTAACTGTGGGCAATGACGCTCCGGCGTGGGAGACCTCTTTCACCTGGAGTACAAACCTAGGTTTGGTACTCCAGCATTCGCTGTTTATAAGGAATCAAAAACATGTTTTTTGACTCCATATTTCTTAACTGTCGGCAGTGATGTCGTACAGTGGGAACGATAAAACCCCAACCTGTCTATTAATATTCAGCCTAGTTACATTCAAATGTTTCAGGCTGATTTTTACCTTCAATCTGCAAACTGGTAAGACGATCCGCAGTTGCGACTGCACAGGCTAAAGACCCCAGAAAAATACCAATCATTAATGCTTCAAAAATGACATTTTTTACACTGACAAAGCCATGCAAAACATCAATCAATTTCTCATCTTGCTGGTGAGTTGAATACGCATAGTGACCGTTGATATAAGCTAGATGTACACTGCTTTGTGAATTATTCATAATAATCCTCCATAGAATGTTAGTTAATTTGTATTAAGTGTAGACTACAGGGAACCTCTAATAATCCCCTCTCCCTCTGGGAGAGGGCTAGGGTGAGGGATATAATTGCTTGATTTTATTACCCTCATTCCGGCCTTCTCCCAGAGG
>NZ_JBEBKJ010000035.1:0-35209 GCF_040079455.1 Methyloglobulus sp.
GCATAGTCAGGTATTTGTATCAACATATCATTTTCATCTGTATGAAACCTTAAAACCCTCTGACTTGTTTACAGCGACACGTCCTGAAAAAGATGCGGACTAAGGGGCTATAATCCTATAGACCATCAATCCGCATTAGGGAAGGTGAGGAATGCAACTTAGTGAGTTATGAGCGCTTACAAAAGTTGTGCATAGCTTAACAGCTATTATTGGCTGCGAACATGTGGCAAATTGTCGCACCCTTAGAACCCATGATAACGCTTAAGAATTAGTACGTTAACTGTTCTTCCAGTGTAGTGCGTGATAATTTTTGGCTGGGTAACCGGTGGAACGATTTGTGCGATTTGGGTGTTAAAGGAGGTGTGCTATCGGTAAAGCCCCTGTTGGTGGGCAATTTAACGGGTCGGTATTCATGCCGGACCCATAAGCTGATTTTGTATGAATCTTTAGGGGATCTCTAAGCTACTAAGCTTATGGGCAAAAAAAAGCGCATTATCACCAGGAGAAGTAGATAACGCGCTAATGCTAAAAAGCAGTTCTTACTATGAGGAAGTAAACACACGCAATAAGCGTATACAATAAATAAAGCACTTATAATGCCAAGTATTATATTTCATTTGTTATTTATATTTATTCTTTTATAAATAGATAGTTATAATTTCTACAACTTTTTTGTGAAAAAATGAATCTGGCAATTAACCCACAGAAATTACTCAAAAACATCAAAATGTGACGATATTTGTCCTAGCTCAATAAGTCGTATTTTTTTGCACGACACCTACATGCCCAATAAGTTGTTATTTGAAACCCCTCATCCTAACCTTCTCCCACTGGAGAAGGGATAACTTGTGAACTTATTGGGATTGGTATTACCCTCCCCCCGTCCGGCTGAGGCTATTTAGGTTCACAAAGGCTCAAACAAAGCCGTAAGGTCGTCAGCCGTTAATTGCAAAGCTTCCTCTTTAGCCCCTTCGGTATAAATACTATCGGCTAGGGCGCGTTTGCGCTCCTGCATGGCGATCATTTTTTCTTCCACGGTGTTTTCGGTGATGAGTTTGTAGACGAATACCGGCTTGTCTTGTCCAATTCGGTGGGCGCGGTCAGCGGCTTGGGCTTCGACGGCGGGATTCCACCAGGGATCATAAATGATTACGGTATCGGCTTCAGTCAAATTCAGGCCGATACCACCCGCTTTCAGGCTAATCAGGAATACATCAACCTCGCCGCTTTTGAACATTTCGATGGCCGCATCACGATCTTTGGTTTGTCCGGTTAGCTTACTGTAACCAATCATCCGCTTGTTTAATTCATCTTCGACCAACGCAATCATGCGGGTAAACTGAGAAAATACGAGGATTTTCCGACCTTCTTCCAGCATTTCCGGCAACATTTCCATGAGCAGGTCTAACTTGGCGGATTCGTTGATTTTCTGTGCTTGCTCTAACGGCAAAGTACGTGGGTCGCAACAAGTTTGTCGCAGTTTTAGTAGGGCATCCAGAATAGTGATGTGACTACGCGAAAGACCGCGGTCTGCAATCGCATCACGGACTTTTTTCTCCATCGTCAGGCGGATGCTTTCATACAGCGCGGCTTGTTTTTCATGCAGCGGTACAGATCGGATGATCTCAGTTTTGGGTGGTAATTCCGAAGCGACTTCCTGCTTGGTGCGACGCAACATGAACGGTGCTACCCGACGCGACAAACGTAACTTTTGCTCAGCATTGCCGAATGTTTCTATAGGTGTGCGATAAAGTTTTTTAAAAGCAGCGGTATTTCCTAAGAAGCCAGGCATCAAAAAATCAAATTGCGCCCATAGCTCGCCAAGATGATTTTCCATTGGCGTACCCGTCAAACACAAGCGATTGCTGGCTTTAACTTGGCGGACAATTTGCGCCCCTTTGGACTGCGGGTTTTTGATGATTTGGGCTTCATCAAGGATCAAATAATGGTATTGATGTTCCAGTAGTGTTTCCTCGTCCCTCGGCAATAAGGGATAGGTGGTCATAATCAGGTCGTAATCGCGGATTTTGTAGAACAATTGTTTGCGTTCTGTGCCTTGTAAAATCAGCATATTAAGGTCAGGCGTAAAGCGTTCTGCTTCACGTCGCCAATTACTGAGTAGGCTAGTTGGGGCAATAATCAAACTGGGGTTTTTCATTCGGCCACTTTGCTTTTCCACCAATAGATGCGCCAGGGTTTGTACGGTTTTACCCAACCCCATATCGTCCGCAAGTATCCCTGCAAATGAATATTCCCGTAAAAATTGCAGCCAATTTAAGCCAATCTTTTGATATTCTCGCAATGTCGCCTGAAGGTTGTGAGGCACAGGAACATCTGCTATGCCTTTGAAGTCGCTAAGTTTTTGTGCGAGCCTCCTTAATTCTTCGCCACCTTTGATAGAAAACAGGCCATAGCTGTGTGCTTCCATTTCGGCAAGGCTGGCAGCATTGAAACGGGATATTTTTAGCGAACCGTTTTTGTCCAAGGTGCTGCCGCTAAATAATTCTAATAAAATTGCTAAAAACGGCTTTATTTTTTCACTCGGTATGGTCAAGTAGCGGTAATCACTGACCGGAATATTCAGTAATTCTGGGAGGTTGTGCAGGTCATAATTTTCCAGCACGGGCATTATCAGCGGCAATAACGGCATGGATTGCCCTGCAACTTCGATATTAAAACGCATCTCAAACCAGTCATTCTGGTTGTCGCTGATTTCAGCATCCCAGTTGTCTATGGCTTGAAAGTCCAGTAAAAAGCTGTCGCCAAATTCAATCAGCCAGCCGTCCTGTTCCAGTTCCGGCAAAACGGTTTCAAGAAAATATCCCCAACGCGTTGCGCTTTCCACAGACGACTTGGCATAACTGCCCAGGATGAGTTCTTTTCCCGTGGCCTCTATGGTTGATGCCGACGTAAAGCCCAGTTCCGTTAATCGCGCAATTTCTGACTTTTCCGTTTCAAGTGAACGCTTGATACGCGCCAAGCCTTGGGCTGTTTTTATTACGCTATAGTCCCTGATTTCATGAGCGGGTAACAGCCAATCGCCATATTTGAAATTTAACTGCATGAAATGCACGTATTGCTTAGGATTGACCTGATCGCCAAACAACATGAGCTGGGGGGTTGGGGCTAAATCCAAGAGTTCCGTCAAGGCAACTTTTTTGGGCGGCGGCAAGGGCAGTTCGGGATGTTCGACAGTCAAGCGGTAACTGAATTCATCGGCAACTTTTTCCGGCACAGGCGGCGCAGCAAGCAGATTTCTTAGTTGCTCTTGGCTAATACTGGCTGTCGTAAATGCACCAACCGTGCTTTCTTCAGGATCGAGATAATGTGGCGGATCAATCAATATCGGCAACGCCGCTGGTTGGATAGCAAGGTGCAGTTGGTAATCGCCTTTACTAGTCTGTTGCCAATCAAACTGTAAATCACGAGCAGCACCCGGTTTAAGCGGCGGTGTTTCTAAGTCCTGCCAGAACAATCGCCCTGTTTGTAATAATTTTGACAGGGCAATTGCCCCCATAGAACCTGAAATTAAGGGTTCGCCACCAATAGAATTATCCAAGGCAAGAATTATTTTGATAAGTTCGCTATCTTCTTGCCTAACGTAAGAGTAATACGAAAAACTGTAACGCAGATTTTGTAGGCTGGTTTTGCGGCCTTTGCTAAGGCCACCAAATTTTTTTTCTTTGGTGACGATAAGGTCAATCGTCAGTTCGTTTTTAACTTTAGCTGGCTTTAGGACATAGGCAACAAATTCTTCCGAGCTGTCATTTTTTGGAACAGCGGACGGTTGCTGCATATTGTCTAGCCATTGGAAACAACTGGCTCCTGAGTTTTTCTGCACTTCTTCAAGTCCACCGCCCTGGTATGTAAGGCAGACTGCGACAACATGCTTACAATTATAGCCGATAGGGCAAGAGCAACTGCCTTCGATATCAGCAGTGCGGAAATCAGGTCGCCAGACGATACGGATATTCTGCTTGTACGGGCTGCTGGCACTGCCTTCTACAGTGGCGTTCAATTGGGTAAATAGTGCGCCTTCACTGGTGACTTTGCACTGCTCCACCAAACCCGATTCGTAATATTGTTTGCCACGTTCATAAAAACTTGCGCCACATTCCTTGATGATATCGGAGCGGAGAAGTTTCTTTTCAATAGTCATGACGGGCGCAATAAGTTTGGAATAACCGATTATTGTACAATAGTTGGCACTATAATGGCGGCATGATAAACGGGGCTATTGGAGTTTTTTGGACAGACTTATCTTGAGGCGGGGAACTTATTGAAAACGTACATGGCATTTTTCCTGATGCTTACTGCTTTTGCTTTGCCACAGGTAAAAGCAGAGACCAAGCAATCCGGGCAACCTCAAATGCTTGCGCCGGGGTACGGCGACCTAAGATTTACTGCACCCATACCCGGCACTTATAAATTACCTATGCTGGGGCAGGCCAGCGACGGCAATGTGCTTGATAGCGAGGGCCGTGCAACGACCTTGCACAGGCTAATGAGCGATGTTAATCACCCAGGCAAAGTTGTTTTACTCAGCTTTATTTATGCAACTTGCAGTGATGTTAACGGCTGCCCATTGGCAACGGCGGTCTTTCATAAGATAAAAAACCGGCTGGAAAAAGAACCTGAATTAGCCAGTCATTTACGCTTGATTACCTTAAGTTTTAATCCAGGACATGATACGCCAGAGCAGATGAAGGCGTACGGCGCAACATTACAAGGTAAAGGCGTGGAATGGCACTTCCTTACGACTCGCTCAGAGCAGGAATTGCAGCCGATACTGAAAGCTTATAAACAGATTGCCGAAAAAATTTATGATGCCAAGGGAAAATTTACCAATACATTCAGCCATAACCTGCGTGTTTACTTGATCGACCAGGACAAACAGCTACGCAATATCTATAACACAGAGCTGCTACACCCTGACATGCTTATCAGCGATATTAAAACCTTGTTGCAACCAGAAGCCAAACTAACACAACCCACCACAAGCAACCTTGATAAATCAGCTTTATACAGCGCAGGTGACAATAAGCTCTCGTACGAAAACAAGGGCTACCAAACCAACTCGATTGCACTGACCCATCGCATGGGTAAACCCGCCGATCTGCTTCTTACCATAAAGCAAGCACCGCTAGGATTACCCCCCGTTCCTGTTCCAGGCAACAATCCCATAACAGCAGAAAAAATCAACTTGGGGCGAAAGTTGTTTTACGACCGCCGTTTGTCCATCAACAACACCTTTTCCTGCGCCATGTGCCACATCCCGGAACAAGGGTTTACCAGCAATGAGATGGCAACTGCCGTCGGGGTTGAAGGGCGAACTGTAAGGCGCAACAGCCCGACCTTATACAACGTCGCCTATATGCAAACGTTGTTTCACGATAGCCGAGAAACTACGTTAGAACAGCAAGTTTGGTCGCCATTATTGGCACACAATGAAATGACTAATCCATCCATAGGCTATGTCATAGATAAAATAAAAAATATTCAAGATTACAATGGTTTGTTTGAAAAGGTATTTAACGAACCACCCGGTATGGAAACCATCGGTATGGCGATTGCGAGTTACCAACGTACGCTAAATTCGGCGAATTCACCGTTTGACCGTTGGTATTTTGGGAAAGATGAGAATGCACTGTCTGCTAAAGCCCAACGTGGATTTCAATTATTTACTGGCAAAGCACAATGCAGCCAATGCCATACAATCAGCAAGGAATACGCCTTATTTACCGACAACAACCTGCACAACACAGGCATCGGCTATGCGGATGCGATGTCCGACAAAACGCCTAACCCCTCGCAGCGTGTGCAGGTGTCCCCAGGCGTTTATGTTGATGTTGCATCCAACGTGATAGCCTCGGTTGCCGAACCCAAAGCCAACGATCTAGGCCGCTACGAGGTCACCCAAAACCCACAAGACCGCTGGCGTTACAAAACACCATCCTTACGAAACGTGCAACTGACCGCACCCTACATGCACAACGGCAGCATCGCCAGCTTGCGTGAAGTCGTGGAATTCTATAATCGCGGTGGCATTGCCAATGAAAACCTTGATCCTTTAATCAAGCCCTTGCATCTTACCAGAACGGAAATCGACGATCTCACGGCATTTTTAGATACATTGACGGGAGATAATGTTGAGGAATTGGTTTCCGATGCGTTTGCTGCACCAGTTGGGGATAGGGATTAATGTGAGGCTGGATTCAAAAGGTTGTCTGATTGTTGGGGTGTTTGCAAATGCTCTGGGGCATCATCCCCTACCGCAAACGGAGCGTTGCCTATCCATTGTATAGAATACTGGCCTAAACGCCGTTTGCGCTCAAGGGCTTTGCTGACTGCTTGGCGTAAACAGTCCAACGTCGCTTGCGTGGCTGCGTTTGGTATAAGGTTTGGGTTGGCTTTCATTGTTTAGCCTCTTGTTGCAAAAGTGCAAAAAAATCGGGGTGAAAAATAGTGCGTATAACACCTTCTTGCTGAAATATCAGTTCAGGGAGCGTGCCACTGTTCATATAACACTGAGCTTGATTAACTTTAGGTGCAAATAAGTATAACAAATTATAAAGACTACGTGGAAAACGGCGTATTAAATCAGCTTCAGGGATATTATGTCCACCGTGGGCAACACGCTCCGCTACCCGTAACCGTGACATCTTGGCACTGGGCAAAGCCAGATAAATTAACTCCACCCGCCAGCCTGTAGCTTGTAAACGTTCTATCAGTTTAATATAACTTCGTCCGGCAAGCGTGGTTTCAAAAGCAAAATCCTGGCGTGCGGCAATACAATCTTCAATCTCATGCAGGAACAAGCGACTGGCGGCCAGTAAATGCTGTTCTGGTGCCAGCGGCGATAAACCGGCAGCAATCAAGTCGGCGTTAATAAAGCGTCGGCAATCTGCTACTGTAGGCAGATACTCCATTGCAAAGGTGGTTTTTCCTGCACCGTTTGATCCGGCAATAATCCAACAGGTTGGCATTTTTTTCTCCCCTCATTCACCCAAAATCAGCCGTTCCACTTCGGCTTTGGCATCAGTCAGAATTTGCGCGGCTTCGGTTTGGACTGTTGGCGCTTGATTATTAATATTCTACGCTCTCTCGCTCAGATTTTGTCTGGGATCAACAAGTCCGGCATTTATCTTTATTGCCACCTGTATGTTAATACAGCTACTCGATCTGTGAACTGTATGGCAAGGATTTGATGTATTGCTCCATAAAATCCCAGTCGGGTGTGCCGTCTTTTTTGACGGGAAGATGTATTGTTGATTTTTTCATTCGTTCAATTCCCCATTTTCGACCATAGCCAAATCTGTATTTTTCGCGGCGAATAAGGGTTGTTAAGAACAAACCGATGTAAGGATTAAGTGGGAATTTAGGATTGAAGATATGGACATCTTCAGTAGAGCAAAATGATACAGGTTGATAAAATGCCTCACCTACACTGCCGTTTCTATTAACACCTATCGTGTTACCTTTATGACAAGCTGACATTGATGTAATGCCTGTCACGCCATTATTTGAATCGCTTGACGATACAAAAGGCGTAGAGCCGCTTCCATCTAAGTCTTTACGCCTTGGGCCGCGTCCGCGCTCAATTTCAAATAAAGATTGAAACTCGAAGGGCTGCCAATTATCTGTTTGTGATTCGACTGTTAAATTGGATATAGCAGGTGCATCAATTCCATCATACATATCAACATCGGCTTGATTAATCCATGCTGGGATTTCTGAAATATCTGGAATAAGAATGTCTTTAAGGGTTCTATTCGCTTGTCGCCCATAGTTGTAACGGTATTTATTAGCACGAATACAGGCACAGTAGTAGAGCTTTTCTGAATTGGTTAAATTTACATTTGGTTTCAATATTCCAATATGAAAGCCAGTGTAAAATGACTGTGGTTGCAAAAATGTTTCTAAAACAGATCCACCGTAAGCGACGGTTATTAAGCCTGCTTCAAGTGGTTCTATATCTAGCACTTTAAGAACTTTTGCAGAGACTCCATTATTTTTCGCAGTTCTTGAGACAAAATTTATTCCAACTACATCTTGGGTTAGGCGATTAAGTTCCAATGAATGCCCATAACTCACATCAAATAAATCATCAATTCGCATCATAATCTTCATCAATTTCTGGTTCGATTAATTTAGTACCTAATAATCTAAACATTGCGTAATTCCGAACAACTTTCTCAAAATCAGCTTGAGTAATTGCAGAATAATCAGTTTCCATATATGCCTCAGCGCACCATTCATCTTCATGTGTGACTTTCCATAACACGCTTTCACCCGCGTGAACTTCACGATTTCTAAACATTTCTACCCAACGATCACGAGTAGCATCCCAACGATGATGTAAGTCAACACGCCCCCGCTGTTTGGTTTTAACAAAACCATCCTCTTTCCAGTAACCAAACCATGTTTTTTTATCGCTTTCCGCATGAGGTTTGTTGGCTGTCCACACCATGATACAAGTCACTGTGCCAACTGGGTAAAATAATTCAGTCGGCATCGACATCACCGCTTCTAGGGTGTGCGAACGCATGAGTTCTTCACGCATTGGATGGGGTGAAATAGCGCAAGAAATAGGAACAATGGCAATACCGATACTGTTTGGGTTCAGACAGTCCAGCATTTGCTTAACAAACACCAGTTCGTGTAAAGCCTCGTCGCTTTGGAAATACGGTGGGTTAAGTAAGCCTATATCACACTGATGTTTTTTTAGGGCTTCGAAAATACCAGGGTCAAAACAACTACCTTGGTGCAAATTGGCTTTGCCATCACCTCGCAAAATCATATTGCTGGCAGCAAGTGCATACATATTGGGCAAGTGTTCAACACCAATTAATCCATCGCTTTTAATGCGACTTTTTTCTTCTTTCGTCACAGCATGACGCATCATGTGAAACATAGCGGACACCAAAAATCCGCCTGTTCCCGCACAAATGTCCAATACGGTGCTTGATTTATTTACATTGGCTAGACGGGCGAATAAATCAGTCACATGGCGTGGCGTTAAAACAATACCTAATGCTTTTTTATCTCCACCCGTATATTTAAGGAATTCCCCATAAAACTGACCAACCACGTCAAAGTCGTGATAAATGCTAATAAAAGGTCTGACTTTTTCATTGAGGCTTTTAATCAGTTCGTACAGCACGCCTTTCGGGTATTTTGCCGCTGTTTTGGCATCGCTGGGTTTGCCCAATGCAGGCGCAACCGCGATAGTTGAATACGGTTGGTTCATGTTGTATTTTTTGGCTTGCGGCAGATCGGCTTTATCTATTTCTTCTTTAATGACTTTGAACCATTGTTTTTGTAAGTCTTCTGGCTTGTAAACATCAAATGATTTGGTAAAAGCTTCGTTTTGCAGGGCAATCAATGTGCCGCTAACTAACAAAGGCTTTTCGCTTTCGGTCAGTTTGGCGTGGTCACGCATGAATTCGTGCAGTTCGCGGGAAAATGCCATAAGTTCATCATGGCGCAAGGCTTGTACAGCGGGATCAAATGTACCGTGTTCTATGTAATCAGCCCAAGGGATTATTTCACTAATCTTTCTTCCCGATTTGGTGTTCAATTCTTTGGCTTTTGCCGCGCCTTTGGGATGCAGGAAAGTTGATATTTTTAGTTGTGATTGGGTTTGTCCGCTTGCAGCAATAGCAATGACGTTAAAACCTTTGGCAAGGTGTTCCGCATAATTAAGTACGCCATCAACCGCAAAGCCGATAGGATTGTCACGATTATTGCTTTCATGATGCTTGATGTCAGCTTTGCATTCAATCACTATCAAAAAATCGGGAGTGTCTGAATTGCTGACAATAAATTCTGGTGCACCTTTGCCACCTTTACCTGTTTTGCTGGCTACTTTAAGTAGGCGTTTGACCGCTTCGGTTTCGCTTTTTTGCTCTTCGACGCGGGTTAAGCAGTCACTTTCGTAATAACCTAACTTACGCAGAGTATCCCTTATTAGATTTTCGGTTTTTCGTTCGTTGCTCATTAGTTATATTAATTTTGTTCCGACGTAGCCAACATGCCCTGTCAAGTCGAGTAAGTTGCTTCTCAATCGTCCGACAATATCCATAAAACGAGACATCTTTTTTGATGGATTTCGTGATGCTCTACCCATCCTTGATATAAGCGGCTTTTCTTTTGCTCAACATATTCAATGCGTTTGCCATCATCCAGCAGCTTAATCAACCCTTTTCCAATGACTCACTGGATGTAATCAATGGCTGGTTTTCGTTCATTTATTGCCTTGTTAAGGGTGCTTTCACATCATTGATTTCATTTTAGCTTTGAAGTTTAGCATATCGAGCAGTGCCGTATGTTTAGGTTTCGCTCCGAGTCAAAGCCATGATCTGGTCGGTGGGCATCATTAATTCCCCCACTTTGTGGGCGGTGCGAAAGCGACTACTTGATTTTTGGGCGTTACTGGATTTAATGATGCACCAACGCCCCGACTCATCTTGCAGGAACTCAATTTCTGTTTGGGTTGGCTGAATACCCATGCTTTCCCTGACGTTTTGCGGGATAGTCACTTGCCCTTTGCTGGTTACGCGCATTGTTGGCACCGATTTAGTTGGTAATACTTTATTTTGTAGGGTTCAAGTGTAAGTGCCTTTTGTGATTAACAAATAGGTTTGTGAGTTAAGAATTTACCTCAACGTCTTTTGGCTATCATTTTTTGTTTATTTTGATAAACAACGAGGTTTCATTGTAAGGGATTAACTTCAAAATCGCTTGACACTCAAATAAGAAATATTTTGATAGCCAAAACGCACCGTGCGAACTACTGGCTTGGCTGTTAAAATGTTAATTTTCGGGTTATTCCGACAAAACCAACAACCATCAGCAATGAAATACCTGTTATTAGGCACATCCGGTTGCCATTTGTGCGAACTGGCGGAGGAATTGATACATGAATACCTTACTGACAAGCCTGATATTAAGGTTGAGCTTATCGACTTAGCAGAAGAAATCCAATGGCAAGCAGATTATGCCACCTTGATTCCCGTACTATTGCACCAAAAATCATTACAATCCCTTAACTGGCCGTTTACCAAAGAAAGCATACTAACTTTTATTGAACAAAATCATGACTGAACAATACCGAATTGAAAAAGACAGCATGGGCGAATTGAAAGTGCCTGCCGATGCCTTATATGCCGCGCAAACCCAGCGTGCCATTGATAATTTCCCAATTAGCGGCCTTGCCATGCCGCCCGCTTTAATCAAAACCGTCGCCCTTATCAAAAAAACTGCGGCTAAGGCCAATATGGCATTGGGCGAATTGGACGGCAACACAGGTAACGCGATTATTAAAGCCTCGCAATGTATTCTGGATGGGCAGTATCAAGACCAGTTTCCTATTGACGTGTTCCAAACCGGTTCTGGCACCAGTACCAATATGAATGTGAATGAGGTGATTGCTACTTTAGCATCTCGGGCATCGGGGATTGCGGTCAGTGCTAACGATCACGTCAACATGGGGCAAAGCAGTAATGATGTAATCCCTACCGCTATCCATGTCAGTGCGGCGCTGGAATGCCATAGAGCATTATTGCCAGCCCTAACGCATCTTGCGGAAACGATAGAAAGCAAGGCGCATTCCTTGGGCCACATCACCAAAACCGGGCGTACGCACCTTATGGATGCCATGCCTATACGTTTCGATCAAGAATTGGGGGCTTGGGCGCTGCAAATCCGTAATGGCATTGACAGGATTCGGTCAACGCTACCTAGGGTTTATAAGCTTGCCCAGGGCGGCACAGCGGTAGGTACAGGAATCAACGCGCATCCTGAATTTGCCGAACGGTTTGCAAAGTTGTTGGCAGAAGAAACGAAACTGCCTTTTCAACCTAACACTTCATTTTTTGAAAGTCTAAGCTGTCAGGATGCGATAGTAGAATTATCGTCTCAGTTGAAAGTGATAGCCGTCAGCTTGATGAAAATCGCCAATGACCTGCGCTGGATGAACAGCGGCCCACTGGCAGGATTAGGCGAGATAGAACTGCCCGCCTTACAGCCCGGCAGTAGCATTATGCCCGGCAAAGTCAATCCGGTTATCCCCGAAGCCGTGGCGATGGTCGCCGCGCAAGTCATCGGCAACGATGCCACAATCACCATTGCTGGGCAATCTGGCAGTTTTCAATTGAATGTGATGTTGCCCGTTATCGCTTATAACATCCTGCAAAGTATTGAACTTATCACCAACGTCAGCAAGCTGCTAGCGGATAAGGCCATTAATGGTTTCACGGTGCGCGAAGACAACCTGCAAAAAGCCCTGTCAAAAAACCCGATTTTAGTGACGGCACTCAACCCTATTATCGGTTACGCCAAAGCCGCTGAAATCGCCAAAGCCGCCTATAAACAAGGCCGGCCTATCATTGAAGTTGCCGCCGAAATGACTGATCTTGAGCGAGCCGAACTGGAAAAGCTGCTAGAACCTGGGCATTTGACACAAGGTGGAATTGGGCAATGAAATAATCCTATTTTCAGGAAACTTTGCCTTATTCAACCTCGTTTATGAGCCAAACCGGACTCATTGATGACCGCTTAAGAGTAGAAATCCAATCATCAGACTTTCCGATTACCGAGTTGACACATGACAATCTCGGCGCTTATTGGGATTGGTATTACTCGTTGATTTTCAGTTCTTGTGTTTCTAAACAATTAGCCTCGATTCTTCCAGAGAAAGAATAAAATCCCACTGTTCTTTATTAACGGGCATGATGGACAATCGGTTACCGCGCCTTACCAACGCCAGATCGGAAAGCTCCTGCTTTTGTTTGAGTTCGTGCAAGGTAATGGTTCGGGATAATGTCCTGACGTATTTAACATCGACCATCATCCAAGTAGGTTTGGCGGGATCACTTTTGGGATCAAAGTGACTGTCGTCTGGGTCAAAAGCCAGGAAATCGGGATAACCTTCCTTAACCACTTCCATAATCCCAACAACTCCGGGTTCGGCACAATTGGAATGGTAAAAGAACACCTGATCACCCAGCTTCATTTCATCACGCATCATATTCCGCGCTTGATAATTGCGCACACCATCCCAATGTTCGGTTTGATTCGGCCTGTTCTTGAGACCATTGATACTGAACGCGTCCGGCTCAGATTTCATTAACCAGTAATTCATAGCTGCCTCGGCTTAATTAATCATAAGTAAACCCCCAGCGCTGCTGGGGGACTCATAAAGTTTGACAATTCCGGGAATCATCGAGAGTCTCCCCATCTGTAAACCGCCTAAAGTTCAAAAGATAGGGAAACAAACGATGAATACACCCGAAAGTTTAAAACATACTTGTGGAAATGTAAGTACCACATAGTCTGGATACCGAAATATAGGAAGAAAAGCATTTATAAGGAGTTGAGGCACTATTTCGGCGTTTGAAATAGGCATTCTTGATGAGTTCATGGCGGTCTACCGATGCCGCTTCGGATACGACTTTTTCAATCGCCAAGTTATCTGCGCGTTTGTCGATAGCATAAACAACGTACATTCCGCTTGAGATAGCGGCTTCTACACCGTTACTCATGCCAGTCAGGTAGGCTTTTACGCACCAATTTAGGTGTATGGAATGCACCTTATTCCGCTTACCTCAATAGTTTCCGTGCTTAATGTTACGGATGCGGCAACAATGCTACGTCCTGCGAAGGTGTAATACCAATCCCAATAAGTTGTTATTTGAATCCCCTCATCCTAACCTTCCCCCACTGGAGAAGGAATAATATGTGAACTTATTGGGATTGGTATAACACATCAACCCAGTGCATTATCAACAATCATCATGATGATAAACCCAACCATCAACGAATAGGTTGCATAACGTGAGCGGCCTTTGGCATGGGTTTCGGGGATAATTTCTTCGCTGATGACAAACAGCATTGCGCCTGCTGCAAATCCCATCGCAATCGGCAACACCGATTGAAAAAGTGTGACCATGGTAATGCCGAGCAAGCCGCCGACAGGTTCAACTAATCCAGTCGCTGTAGCAATCCCTATTGCTCGCCAGCGATTGTAACCCAAACTGACCAATGGGAGGGCAACAGCCAAGCCTTCGGGGATATTTTGCATGGCGATAGCAATGGCCAATACCAAACCATTTTTCATTTCCCCAGAGCCGAAACTGACCCCAACCGACATGCCTTCTGGGAAATTATGGATGGTAATGGCAATCACAAACAGCCAGATTTTTCTTAGCGAATTAACTTGTGTATCTACAACCGCATCAAAGTGCGGATGCGGCAGTTGATGGTCGGCATAATGTAGAAAAAAAGCACCCAGCAACATTCCCGCCGACACGACGTAAATTCCTTTGCCTGACCAGAGCATGTTACCGAATTCAATGCCCGGCACTAGTAAGGAAAATGCGGTTGCCGCCAACATGACACCTGCTGCGCCCCCTAATAAGCTGCTAAACAGGTTATTAGAGATGTTCTTAAAAAACAACACGGGTAAAGCTCCTATGCCTGTCGCCAAACCCGCCAAAATACTGGCAGCAAACCCGATGACGACCAATTTTCCGAACAGCAGATATAAGCTGCCGAATACAACCAGTTGTGAAAGCAGAAATAATCCGGCTATGCTCAGCCAGCGGTGCATCGGCGGTAAGGCCAGTAACGCAATGAAGTGTTCATTTGCTTGCAGCTTAGCGACCTGCACTTTGTAGAAGTTTTGTAGTTTTTCGAGATTTTTTGTGATGGTTGTCATAGGATTTGCCTGTATTAGTCCAAGGTTACTTTAGTATGAAAATAGGTAAGTTGAGCCTATTATGCAAGCATCTATTTGGTTGATTGGTGATCTAAATCAAAACGAATGGTATATGGACATAAAATTTAGTCAAGAGAAGATAAAATCTGGGATAACAATCTTTTTAAAAAAACGAACACATAAAGAGCCAATATGAAATACATACTAGCTATAGACCAAGGTACCAGCAGCTCACGCTGCATTCTTTATAACCAGGAATCTCAGCCTGTTGCCGTTGCCCAGCAAGAATTCAGACAAATTTATCCAAAGCCGGGCTGGATAGAACACGATGCCGAAGAAATTTGGCAGTCCCAGGTTAGCGTTATAAAACAAGCGATGCAAGAAAAATGTCTGGAATCTTCTGATATAGCTGGCATTGGCATTACTAATCAACGGGAAACCGTCGTTCTGTGGGAGCGAAAAACGGGTAAGCCTATTCATAACGCTATCGTCTGGCAAGACAGAAGAACTGCGGACGAATGCACCCGACTTAAAGACGCAGGTTTTGAACCGTTGATCCAGGCCAAAACCGGACTACTGCTTGATGCTTACTTTTCCGCAACCAAGATTAAGTGGTTACTGAATAATGTCGAAAATGCCAGAACAAAAGCCGAACGTGGTGAACTGGCATTTGGTACGATTGACTCCTGGCTGGTATGGAATCTTACCCAGGGTGAATTGCATATTACTGATGTCTCTAACGCTTCCCGTACCCTGTTATATAACATCGAACAACTTCAATGGGATGAGGAATTACTGAAATTATTTGATATTCCCCCCTCCTTACTCCCTTCTGTAAAAACTTCCAGTGAAGTCTACGGACCAACTCAACATCCCGATATAGGCGCAGGTATGCCAATCGCAGCGATTGCTGGCGACCAGCAATCGGCATTATTCGGGCAGTTATGCAATCAAAGCGGTATGGCGAAATGTACTTACGGCACAGGCTCCTTTTTAATGATCAATACTGGACGCAAGAAAGTGGTTTCCAAACACCGCCTACTTTCCACCATTGCTTGGCAAATCGGCACCGAAGTAACCTACGCCCTTGAAGGCAGCGTGTTTATTGGCGGTGCTGTCATACAATGGTTACGTGATGGGTTGATGGTGTTTAAACAAGCGTCCGATTCTGAAGCGCTGGCAAGCAGTGTCCAAGATAATGGCGGTGTTTACTTTGTTCCGGCACTGACTGGACTCGGCGCACCGCATTGGGATTCCCATGCCCGTGGCGCTATCTTTGGAATTACCCGTGGCACAACCCATGCCCATCTGGCACGGGCCGCGCTAGAAAGCATCGCTTTTCAAGTCGATGAGCTGTTACAAACCATGACCTTGGACTGTGGTGAGGCTATTACTCAATTACGCATAGACGGCGGAGTCGCTAAGAATAACCTCATGGTGCAATTTCAAGCAGATATATCCAATATCAGCATCGCCAGACCCGATAATCTGGAAACCACCGCTCTGGGTGCTGCTTATTTAGCGGGAATTGCCGTCGGTTTTTGGAAAATGGAAGAACTCAATCAGTTATGTTGCATCAACCAAATGTTTACATCCAATCTGCCAACTAAGCAGGTTGATTCGCTCAAATATTATTGGACGAAGGCTGTTGGCCGAGCAAAGAACTGGGCTGAATGAAACAGTGTTGTTGCGCTTATTGGGGGATGCGATAAATTATGTGTAGAAACAAGGCCAACGATAAGCTGCACACTAACTTCTTCATTTTAGTTGCATCCCGAAACGGACTAACAGTAAGAAAGAATACGAAATGCTTTATTGACTATCTATAGCGATAGTTTCGCTACCATTTGATTTGTCATTGATGTTCAAAATAAAAAATTACCACCATGATCGCCTCGTCCTAAAAGGAACGAGGCGAGTTGCGCGATACAGGTTAAGCAGACCCTACTCCCTGTGGCCAATCGTAATATTAGGCAGTGACGCTAAGTTTTTTTCTCATGCCCACCAGACCTAATAACCCAGAGCCAAACAGCCATACTGCAGCAGGTAAAGGCACGGCGGAGACAGAAACAGGCGTTAATACAAATGTAGATGCATCATATCCTGATTGACCAAGGACATTTCTAGCATCTCCAGCACCTTGCATAGCTGTACCAGAAAATTCACCACCTAAATGATTGTTGAAAGCACCGTATTGATCAATATAACTAATGCCATCTATAAGCAATTGTACGTTGCGCCAATGCGATGTGTCGAGGCCGGATACGTAATCCAAGTGTACAAAGTAATTGGAGCTTTCTTGACCAAATAGTACTTGCGATGTCGTGGGATCTGGTGTTCTAGATGGTGACCCATCATTTCTGAGATCAAATGTTAGCTTGGCGTTAGACGCTCCACTTATCGCAGATGTTATGTCGAATGTAAAGCCAAGCCAACTTGATGGACTGCTGGAATTGGTTGCCGTACCTACGTTCGTATATACTGGTGCGGCTACAGTAGTTTGGTTAAAGAGAAAGAAAATTGAAAAATAAAATGACGCAATAAAAATGCGAGACTTGTTGCACATGGCTTTTCCTTAAAAATAAAAAATATGTTGTCTTTAACGGTCTAATGTAAACCTTGCGAGTATATTATCTTCTCCTTAGGAAAGACAAGGATTTATTACCTCTTTCTGAATATTTTAACGCTGTCGCTATCTTTAATCATGCCTAAACGCTCTTTCTACGCGTTAAATTGTTGCTAACCACCCTTGGTGTTTTGCGATTCACTTATCAGCCAAGGCTGGATCGTTAATGTTACTCAGGCTAGTTTGGTAGGCTATTTAGCAAAACGTGTCCAACACTATCTAGTGGCATTCGACTTTGGTCGGTTAACAGCTTACTAATTGGAGAATTAGATGGAAAACAATCCGATTATCGTATTTGGAGAAGTTTTATTTGACCACTTCCCTAATGGCGAAAGGGTAATGGGCGGTGCGCCTTTTAATGTAGCTTGGCACACACAAGCTTTTGGGCAAACACCATTATTTATTAGCCGCGTTGGTCCGGATGCCACAGGAAGCCTAATCCGTGCGGCAATGCGCTTGTGGGGTATGAATCTGGACTTTTTGCAGCAGGGTTCAATTTATCAAACTGGACGGGTGCAAGTGACCATTGAATGTGGCGAACCTAGCTACTCGATTCTACCTGATCAAGCCTACGATCATATTCAAATGCAAGGATTAGCTGGCATTAAGCACACAGGCATCTTATATCATGGCACATTGGCCACCCGTTCTCCAGTATCAAGAAACACATTGATATCATTAAAAAAGCTACATCAAGGCAGAATTTTTATTGATGTCAATTTACGGCAGCCTTGGTGGAATAAGTCAGATGTTCTTAATCTTATCAAAGATGCTGATTGGATTAAGGTTAATCTCCGTGAGTTACAAGCTTTGCAAGATAATATGGCTGATATTCAAACCAACATGGAAAAATTCCTGTTTCAATATAATCTGGAAGGAATTATTGTCACTTGTGCAGAAAAAGGTGCTTTAGCCTTGAATAAGGCAGGTGAATTTTTTTCTGTAGTGCCTACGACTTCAGTGGATGTTATAGATACAGTGGGGGCGGGTGATGCCTTTTCTGCGATATTATTGCTTGGACTTAATCTAGGCTGGCCATTAGGGCAAACCATGGAAAGAGCGCAAGCATTTGCTTCAGCTATGACAGGTCAACGAGGTGCGACGGTAAACGACTTGAATTTCTACAAACCATTTTTGACATTCTGAGCTGTAATATTGCTTAACTTAGCCTGTTTCGTAGCTAGAAATAACTGTTTTTTCAAGAAGTTCTTTGAGTATTTGCAATCCTCCAGTAATGATAACGTCGGGATTCGGATGAAGGGACTCTTCCGCAACCTGCTTTAGGCAATTTTTGGCTGTGATTCGATCATGTTCCTGGATAATTTCCAACAATCTGTAGGTCATTGAATTAATTTGAATAAATTTGACATCATCCGCTTGGTCTCGGTAAGCGATCAGGTAGGATGGTTGCCCTGGCTGCTTAAGAGGTAAATATTCGGGTGAAATGAGTTGGACCGGGAATTGATAAACCAACGGCCAAGCCACAGGTGAAAGCTGTATCGTTCGGTTAAGAAAATCATCCGAGATTTCTTGATTAGCATGTACATCCTCTTTAGCAATGGATAAAGCCATTTCAACCCATTCATAGTGTGCTAATTCTAATAAAAAAGGGAAATCGTCTGGATTAGAACGTTCATTTTCCAGATAATCGAGAAATTCTTCAGCTATTTCAGAGAAATACGGCGTTTTGCATTTGTGCTTGGAAAAAAAATCTTGTGTCAGTTCAAACCACTGTTGGTTATCCAATATTTTTCGAATAACAGGAAAATTCCCGGCTAAAAAACTTTCGATATTATTAAAGACTAACTCCCGGTACATCGCCATACGTTCCGGTTTTACGTCGGTTGGTGCGGGATTTTTTAGGGGCTCACGAATGTAACGGGTAAATTCGAGTTGTTTAGTTTTGAAATCGGCTGCCATACGTCAAGCCGATTTTCTTTCGTGCTGAATTCGCCAGTCGTTCTGTATGGTCTTGATGATATTAACTTCTTTCATCAATTCCGCTATAGGTGGAATATCAAAATCACGTTCCAGCAAGGTTGGGAACACGCCAAAAAGCTCGTAAGCCTTAGCTAACAGCTTCCAGACTGGATCGATAACATCCGCACCGTGCGTATCGACGAGGAAATCCTCCGCCTCAACATAATGTCCGGCAATATGCGCGTAAGCAATTCGATGGGCAGGTATGGCCTTTAGGAATGTCTCGGCATCGTAACCATGATTAACGCTGTTCACGTAGATATTATTGATGTCCAACAATACGTTACAGTCGGCCTCATCGACAACGGCATTGAAAAAATCTATCTCATCCATTTCCTGACCAGGGGCGGCGTAATAAGAGACATTTTCGATGGCGATGCGTTGTTCCAGAATGTCCTGTACGCGTCTTATCCGTGCAGCCACATGGATTACAGCTTCCTCAGTAAACGGGATGGGCATCAGATCATATAAGTGTCCGTCTTCGCTGCAATAGCTCAGATGTTCGCTGTAGTGCTTGATGCGATGTTCTGATAAAAACTGTTTGACTTCACCTAGGAACTTCTCGTCCAGTGGATCGGTGCTGCCTAGTGACAAGGACAAGCCATGACAGACGAAATCAAAGCGTTCGGTCATAGCACGGAATTGCCTACCTAATTTTCCGCCGATAGTGATCCAGTTTTCTGGGGCTACCTCGTAAAAGCCAACGTCACTCGGAGGCGATTCAACGATTTGGTTCAATATCGACCGACGCAGACCCAAACCCGCATCACGTATTAAATAAGGAGTTGTGTCCATGGGAACACCCAATTGGTTTTAAACCAATGCCGTTAAGTTAAGCAATTTAGCATCTTCACTCTATCAATGGAGAGAAATACTTTCTTAACTTAACAACACTGGGTTGAAATAGTGGAGGCATTATCACGCCCCCACTAACGTAGTCTCGTAGACTAGCTACGAAACCAATTTATTTTGTGGCTGCAGGAGCGGCTGGTGCTGCTTCTGTTCCTTTCATTTTTGCACCGCAAGAGCCATCTTTGCTCTTCATCATTTCTGTGCAACCAGTCATGCCTTCGCCGCAACCTTTCATCTTATCGCCACAAGCACCTTCTTTAGTTTTTGCCGCTTCGCAATTCTTCATGTCTTCTTTACAGGCGGCACCACAACTGCCTTCTTTTGCGGCCTTATCCTTTGCCATACCGCAAGCTCCTTCTTTGCCTTTCATCATAGCACCGCAGGATTTTTCCATACCTGGCTTCATCTTGCCGTCTTTCATCATGGCACCGCATGAACCATCGGCTTTCTTAACTGCTGCTGACCCAGCGGCGGCTTTACTCCCTGCACAAGCACCCTCGGCTGCTTTTGGCTTAGCCATGCCCATAGACGCGCCGCATGCCATTTCAGCTAACTGCATATAGCCTGAAGATAGTTGCGTCATTGTAAAAGGGTTGCTTTCAGCATTCACAGGCATTGCAGCAAAAGAAGAAATAAGTGCTGCACCCATTGCTACGGCTAAAGGTGTTTTATTGGTTTTTTTCATCGTGTTATCTCCAGGGTTGTTATATTAAAACATCGATACTTTACATAGCGAAGCCAGGTTATACGATAACCTTTCAAAACTGAACAAGGAATGAATAATCCGTTAACTGACGTATTTACCGCTAACCAAACTATACAGATTTATTAAACTTCTTTCCAGCAATCATTAGCTTACCTGATCACATCGTTTTGTTGTCTTATTCTCACAAATCAGCAATCACACAGCTACGCACTTCGGTTTTCTTACTGTATGAGTATACCGTCTGGGCAAAATTAGTAAATGATGACCTTGTGTACATACACGTCCTTGTGTCCTGAATTCCGGCATCCTCCCTTTATGGAGAAAATACAGCAGAGGATATGGAATCCTCACCGCCAGTCTCTGCCCGAATGACGGTTGGAGTTTAGGGAATCTCTAAAAATTCAAAAAACTCCTTCGCCTTCCAGGGATGGAGGAAGTGCGGCAGCAAGCATGGAACTCGTGCCGCCTCCCTCGTGGGAGAAGGGGCAGATACTTGTGTAGATACCTATGCTTCCAAAGGGTGAGGATATTTTTAGAGATCCCTTTAGTGTTTAGTATCTATGCTAAGTACAAAATGGTTTTTAGAGATTCTCTGTTAATCATGCAAATCTAACCACCCACTTCCAACAGAATCACATACTCGTGATCGCCAGAACTACTTTCCAACACCTTATGCCCATTGATTCGGCACCAGGACGGAATATCCTGCATCACGCCGGGATCGGTACAGATAACTTCTAATTGATCGCCGGGTTGCATTTGTTTGACTTTATCTTGGGTGCGAATGACGGGCAAAGGACATAACAAACGCCTTGCGTTCAGCACTTCCCTGGTCATATTATCCATTCTTCGGGTAGTTTTTCTCCGGCTAAAGGTTTGGCTTGGATGGTGCGTTCCGATCCATCTTTATCCTTAATAAGCATATCGACTTGCTCCGCATCGCGGCCTTGCCCATAACGTGCGGTAATGCTTGCAGCAAGATACAGGTCTTCTGCGGAAGGCGTGCCATCCAACAGCACTAATGGCCCTGTATGGCTAGTGCAAAACATACTCATATAATCCCGCTTATAACCTTCCATAAAACGCCCCTCGCCTTCTTCCCTTGCGATGATCATCTTAAAATAGGGTTTGGGGCGGATGTGCCTGCCCACTTTTAATAGCATGACATCATCAAGCTCATAGTCCCTGCTATCTCGCGCTTTCCAGAGATCGACGAGTTTTGCCGAATAGTATTTATCGGTCAAAAAACAGCAACCACCTGCTGGTTGGGAATACTCATCAAAACCGAATTGTTTAGCCATGCTTATTTGCGGTTTGCGCGAACGTCCTGTGATGGAATGCAACTTTTCCCTGTCTACCCAACCTTCCCGTTCAGGCAAGGTCGCGGGTAAATTTTTTGCACATAAAGGACGTAACAGCAAATCATCCGCTCCCGATTGCTCGGATATGATAGGCATAGTCCATTTACGCTGGGACATTGGCCTTTGCCCGATGACTTCACCCGTGATAATGAAATCAAAATTGTTTTCAACCAACCACTGTTTGGCCTTATTCACCATAAAAATCTTGCAATCCAAACATGGGTTCATGTTCGCGCCGTAGCCGTGCTTGGGGTTAATCAAAACTTTCTTATATTCTTCAATGACATCGACGATATGCAGCTTAATGCCCAACTGCTCGGCAACCCACAGGGAATTATTGCGTTTCGGTTTAGCCTTGTCTTTTTCGCGGATGGCATGGGTATGGCCTTCCACGCAAAATCCGGTGAAAAAGTTGATGCCTTCGACATGGATGCCCTGCTCCATCACGGTCTTTGCTGCCAGCATGGAATCGAGGCCGCCGGAAATAAGGGCGATGGCTTTGCGTTGTTGTTTCATTGATTAATTTTATTACGTAGGGTGCGCTCGGCTCATCTTTATAAGGCATAAAAGTTGCGTAAAACGCACCCTACATGACTTATATTTTCTTAAGTTCATTTGCAATATCAATCGCGGGTATCACAATTGCCACGCCCGCATTTATACCAACTTTCCAGTCCACTGTTTCACTCTTGGAAGTAATATCTTGTGAGATATTGAAGTGACCGCAAACTAAACCTAGAAGACGTGGTTGAGCGCTTAAAGGTAAGGGTTCATTCGGGTTAATTGCAGGCAATGTGATGGACCCAAGGTTACGAAGAGGATTAAGCCATACAAAAGCGGGAGAACCACTTTGCCCTCCCCATGAGCGTGCTTCAACCAAAAACGCCTTGACACTGCTTGTGCTATGATCGGCATTCTGTATATTCACAGGTTCACTTGGCATCATAGAAATATTACCAAAGCGGATTATTGGTTCGTTGTTCGTGCTACCAGGATGTGCTGTAAAAAGACCTGTAAAAAAGACTTCATCACCCAAGCCTATATTATTTGTACTAATGTATTCTTGGCCAGCAAAGGTATCCAGCATAATACAAGAACCAACAAAGCCATTTAGTGGTGCATTCTTGAATATTGCAATATCAGTATCCTGACTAATATGCCAATTGTTATAAGCGAGTTGAGATGTAATTATGCCACCCCTAGCAGAATTTCCACGAGCAAAGAGGGGTTGACCAGTAGCCCGGGCAGCTTCTACTACATGACGAGCGGTTACCAAATGCACTACTTCTACCTTACCGTCTATAGTTGATGGATCAGCTACTATAAAAGCTGTGCCTTTAGGACCATGTGAACCGGATTCATCTTCTTGAGAAAGGAAAATCACACAATCTTTATAATATGTGGAAATTAACATGATGAATCCATAAACATTTATATAGCACGGTAGGTTGGAGTGAGGAACGAACCCCAACATAACACCGACCATTGTTGTTGGGGTTCATAAATTCACCCCAACCTACAATTAATTTAAGAATCATCAGCTTGATTAGCCAGATGTTCAAGCTTTTCTAACGAATTTTGATAACTTTCGGCGTTTGCAGCCCGCACCGTCACATGCGCCACCTTCCGCCCCTTACGCGGACTTTTGCCATAAAGATGAAGATGTGCGCCATCAATCGCCAAGACATCTTTGGAATCTGGCAAGCCGCCGATAAAATTCACCATCGCCGCTTTACCTACCGCAGCCGTCGAACCTAATGGCAAATCCAAGATTGCCCGTAAATGGTTTTCAAACTGGCTGGTTTCTGAGCCTTCTATCGTCCAATGGCCGGAATTATGCACACGCGGGGCGAATTCGTTGGCGATTAATTCGCCATCAACCTGAAACAGTTCCAATGCCATTACACCGACATAATCCAATGCTTGCAGCAATCGTGAAATATAGTCCTCAGCCTGTTTCTGCATCAGGTCATTGGCGCAACATTCAGCAACCCGCAGTATGCCGCCTTTATGCAGGTTTTCCGACAGCGGATAAAACGTAACAGACCCAGACACACTCCGAGCCGCTATGATGGAGACTTCACGGCTAAACGGCACAAAACCCTCAACGATAGATGGAAGACCTTGCACTAAATCCCATGCCGCCTGTAAGTCTGCTGCTGATTTGAGTACGGACTGCCCCTTGCCGTCATAACCTTGGCTACGGGTTTTTAATATCGCCGGATAGCCTAACGTCGACATAGCCCGTGTTAAATCTTCAAAACTATCTACCAAGGCAAACTTGGGGGTTGGAATGCCGAGTTCCAGGAAAAAGTTTTTCTCCACCCAACGGTCTTGCGCCACCTCTAAGGCTTTGGCAGGCGGATATACTTTGGTATGTTCTGCCAGAAATTTAGCAACATCGGCAGGTACATTCTCAAATTCGTAAGTCACCACATCGGCGCGTTCAGCCAATTCTGCGAGTAATGCAGGATCGTTGTAATCGCCAGACAGATGCTCTCCTAATGTGTTTGCACACGCATCAACTGAGGGATCGAGGAAAATGAAGTCCAAACCCAACGGGTAACCTGCCAGCGCGATCATGCGAGCGAGTTGCCCTGCGCCCAATATACCAACTTTCATAATCCAGCAATCCTAGGGTCTGAGTTTTTAAGCACGGTATCGGTTTGCTCCTTGCGGTATTGAACTAAGGCAGGGCGATATTGTTCATGTTTATTGCAGATTATCGAAGCCGCTAGTAAGGCGGCATTGACTGCACCTGCTTTGCCTATCGCCAGCGTTCCTACCGGAATACCGGCTGGCATCTGCACGATGGAAAGCAAAGAATCCATGCCATTTAATGCCTTGGACTGAATTGGCACGCCTAATACTGGGATTAGCGTTTTCGCTGCCGTCATACCGGGCAAATGCGCCGCGCCACCTGCCCCAGCGATGATGACTTCCAAGCCTTTGGCTTCGGCAGCTTCGGCATACGCGAACAATTTATCTGGGGTGCGATGGGCAGAAACGATCTCGACTTCATGCGGGATGCCTAAGCGTTCCAAGGTTTCCGCCGCATGTTGCATCGTTTCCCAGTCCGAGGTCGAACCCATAATGATGCCTACCAATGCAGTCATGTATTGCTCCAGGTCATTAGCAAATGTAAATGGTCAAAAATTAAGGGGTGGAATTATCGCATATATCGTGGGAAGTCGCCCAATACTCGCGGCAATGATAGACTGCTCACCGCATTAAAACCCATGATTGCATGGGATTTTTGGCGGTTTCTTAGGGTTTTAATGTTTGTACTGGGCAATTCCGGCTGATACAATCCGGCTGACGGTGTTTTTAAATACGCCTTGTAATTCTTGTCAACTAACTGAATAAGGAAAATACGATGGGACTTTTAGATAGTTTATTAACATCCGCTGTCACCAGCGCGTTGGGCGGTAATGCAGAAGGCCTTACTGGAAATTTGGTTAAAGGCGTTGTAAGCATGGTAGCCAGCAATTCTGGCGGTCTGTCTGGTTTAGTGGATAAATTTAATCAATCCGGCTTGGGCGATGTCGCCGCTTCCTGGATCGGGAAAGGCGATAATAAGCCCGTAAGCCCCGCACAATTGGTTGAAGCATTGGGCGCAGATAAAGTCGCCGAACTTGCCGAACAAGCGGGTATTCCCGCAGATAAAGGGGCGGAAGTGCTTTCACAAGTATTACCTTCCGTCGTTAATGAAATGACACCCGATGGCGAAATACCTGAAGAACATCACATGGGTACCCTATCTAAAATTATCTTGGGCGGCTTAGGTGTTGCTGGTGCGACCATGGCCGCAAAAGCCATCGCAGGAAAGTTTGGAAATAATGATGAAGCCCCTGCAATGGCAGATGCTGGCGCCGCTATGGGCAGCCCTTCTGCTGCCGCACCAGCTCCTGCTCCACAAGCCCAGACTTATACCGTAGTATCAGGCGATACCTTATCTAAAATCGCCAAACATTATTATGGCGACGCTAATGAATGGCCAAAAATTTTTGATGCTAACCGCGATAAATTGAGCAATCCAGATAAGATTAATGTTGGGCAAGTGTTGAGAATCCCTTAAATTTCTTTATAAACCATACACCTTGATAACTCCGAGTGGCGGGGTATGTTACCCCGCCACTCACGTTTTGCCGACGGTACTGTTTTTGAACCACGTTGAAATCCTACGAGCAGGGCAACATGCCAAGTCCGGCCAGGAATTTGATTGAGGGAAAGCCTGTTGTTTCAATTTCCAAACAATCAATGAAAGCCAATTTATCCCCAAAAATCTTCATCTACATCGCCTTACCTTGCGAAGCAAAGCCAATCATTGATTTTTATCGGCTGAGAAAAGATAATGCAACCAAAAGCTTTGCCGTTTATGGCAATAATGAGATATACCTAACCATCACTGGAATTGGCAAAACTGCGATGGCAGCGGGAGTCGCTTATACCCAAGCCTTGTTTTCATCAGCATCAAATCCGGTAATGTTGAATGTTGGTGTTGCAGGACACAAAGACCACCCCATCGGCAGCGTGTTTTTAATCGACAAAATCACCGATGGTGACAGTGATCGACGCTATTATCCACCGTTAGTGTTTACACCGCCCTGCCCTACTAATAGCCTACAAACGGCAGCAAAGCCCCAGCTTATCTACCCGCCATCACAACTCTGCGACATGGAAGCCTCCGCATTTTACGAGACGGCGACGCGGTTTACATCCGGTGAATTGATCCAGTGCCTGAAAATAGTCTCAGACAACGAATCATGCCCTGCCCATAACATTCAACCCAAGCAAGTATTGGAACTTATAAGCACACAGCTATCAACCCTTGCAGCCATTTTGACAAAATTAACCCAACTAGCTGAACTGCTAAACCCGCCAGAATTGGCCAAATTCGATCAGTTATTGAGCAAATATCACTTCACCGTTAACGAACAAATCCAATTAAAAAAATCACTATCTCGCTGGTGTTTGGTAAAAGACGAAATTAGGATTGAATTTGTGCCTGACTCAGCCACAAACGGCAAGGAATTCCTAAACTTGTTGAATCAACAGATTAGAGAGGCGAAATTTTATTTGTAATGCCTCACTATCGAACGCAGCCTTGATGAAGGGAAACGAAATCGAAGACTTTTGATGTCCTGAAATTCTGGATTCCGTAAACTCACTTGCTGCCCCGCTTTAACAGTTCGCCTCGCCGCACTCCGGTGGTCATCGCCATAAGTGCCAGCAAATAGAGTTTATCCCAGTGTGATTCTTGACAGGCTTTAAGCAGTAGTGGGCGCTCTGCATCGCTTAATACGCGATTGCGGCGTTTGGTGTCGTCATCAATAACCACATTGCGAACGATGTTGGTATCGACATAGCCACGGCTTAAGGCGAATTCGTAAGCGCTCGATAACACGGCTTTCTTGCGGTTGATGGTGGTGGGGCGTTGACCTTCATCCACCATGCAATCAATGTGTTCGCATAGGTCGAAAATATCAATGTCGCTCATAATCCGGTCGCCAAATACCTTGCACCAATAATCTACCCGCTGCATCTGGCCTGTGTAGCCTTTCTTGCTCCACTTGCCCAGGTATTCCGTGCAAACATCGCGGAAAGTCTTGTACCTGATCCGCTTACCCGCTTTCATAAACAATTCCGCGCCGCCCATGATTTCAATTTCTTGCGGGGATAGTTGCAATAGCTCTTTTTTGGTGAGTCGGTTAATTACCGCTAACCGGGTTTGGTTGCGGATAGCAAACAGATCAACGCCCAATTGCTTGAACAGTTCCTCGCCGCCCATGCTATCAATATGAACATCGGACAACGCCAACAAAGTTGCCGCTTCCATGTTTGGAATGTTTTTTATGCTATGTTCAATATTATCCGCCCATGCTTGAGCTAATAATTGGGACGGGAAGGTTTTGTTTTTGACAATGCCCTTCATGCGGACATCTGCGCGGTAATTGCCGTTTGCTAAAGTGCGAATGTAAGCCATTACACACCTCCACAAACATCGACAAAGATCTGCCTTGGGTGCAGATCGGACAAACGAACTGGCTTTGAATAAATAATTTCTTGGATTGGATTTTTAGCCTCGGATTAGGCTAAAGGGGATTTGTTTTCTTGGTTCATTACCCCACTTCATTGGGCAAAATAAAGCAGAAGTGCGCCTAACTGCGGTTATGTTGCTTCAACTCGACGGGCAATCTTGCTGAAATACTTACGAATCAATAACTTTGGTGATGGGTCGTGCGCGGCTCGAACGCGCGACAACCGCATTAAAAGCTCGTATCAATCCTACACCAAATAACTGCATACTACGTATAACTCCCTATAATCGATAGCCTAACAGATGATAAAAAGCGTGTAAAGTAGTTAAAAGCAGTATGAGGAAATATAAACCACTGTAGTTTTTACTGTAGTTGGAACGTGGAAAATAAAAATGCCTAGCTGTTATTTTCGGCTACATAAAATCACTGAAAATGCGGTGTCCCAAGACCAATATCCAAACTGTTTAGTCAATCAATTTATCAATTTGTTGATAAACAGTTTGCCCTTGATCGTTTTTGAGTTCCGCCATTAAGAATAGGCATAGACTGCCGCTTTTCTTTGCCCACAATTCACCCACTGCCTTTTTCTCCCGTGAATCATCGTTTGTCACATAGACCTTGCCTTTATACTCGACGACCAATAACCTGCCATCAACTAACTCAGCGATAAAATCAGGATAAAACCAACCTTTTGCCAGTGGCAAGCGAAAGGCCACTTCATCCTTATTCACTAAATTCCTAATCCAGTGTTTTACTTTCGGGTGGCTATCAATCAGCTTGGCACATTCAAACTCTTCGCCGTCTTCCTTCAAATCATCAATCATTGGATAGAAATGTTTGGAAAACTTATACCGTCCTTGATAAGGCTTATTCGTTGCGTAATAACCAGGCTTAAATTCAAACTCATGGTCAAAGCGTGTTTCCAGTTGATCGGTTTCCTCAAACAAAGCAAGTTGAAAACCCTTTTCCACCGCTTGTTGTCGATAGCTCTCGATCTGCTCACGAACAGCCCGCGCCAGCACAAATTTACTTCGCACTAATCCTGTCAAAGGCAAACTACGGGATTTAGTCAGATTGCCAATCAGCTTCGCCAAAAATGCTCGTAACTGAGATGGAATCAGCCCAATATTACGGACTTGTGGCTCAAGCCAAAACAGCAAATCATTTTCGGTATAACCGCTTTGCACCCAATCCAGGTTGTAAGCCTGATTTTGATCGGCAAGGCGGTAGCTTACCTTCTGGTTATCAACATCCACTTCAAAGGTATGCGCGGTTTGTACCAGATTGAAATTCGGCAATTCCGCCGGAAAATCCGACAACGACCAATCACCGCGCCAGTGCAAGAAAGCATCGCTATCCAGCAATTCCCAAAGATCGCCTTGCTTACAACACAGTTGCGGCAACTTCGCAAAGACTTCGCCGCGTTGCGAAGGCGCACGGGCAACGATTACCCGCAAATTATGCTGCTCAATTTGTTCGCTCAGTTGTTGCTTTTGTGATCCGCTAACCGTTTTCAGTATGTGGGTTTTGAATTCGGCTAATGCTTCACCCTTAACCTCAAATTTAGTGGTATTGTCCGGGGTTATTGTTACGGTTACATTGGCAAATTTTTCTAACGGTAATTCGACTTCACCCTCAACTTCAAAACAAAGTATCGGCTCTCTTACCACTAATAAATCACCCAAATCCTGCCCATCAAACATATCATTTTGGTTAGGATTTCCACGCAATAAATTTTCGGCAACTTCCATTGCCTCAAAGCCCATATCAATCAACTTGTCGGTAAGCTGTTTGACAACAATCGAAAAATCCGGTGAAGCCAAATGTGCATAAGCGCGGTTCAATGCTTCACTGCTACGCCGTTTGGCATAAGGCATCCGCAGCACACGGCCTAATAATTGTTCGGCATCCTTGCTGGAGCGCACATCTTTGACCGAACAAAACACATAAGCAAACGAGCAATCCCAGCCTTCTTTCAAGGCTTCGATGGTGATGATGTACCTGATCGGGCAAGCTTGCAAAAACAAGTTTAAACCGTCCAACCCCCGTTGTTGTCCGGTGGCTATGGCTATTTCCCGTTCATCTATTTTCAGTTGTTCTATCAAATGGGTTTTAAGCACATCGACTGGCACTTCACCGTTTTTTGCATCGGCTTGGAACAAAACGATAGGCCTTACAAAATCACTTTCCTTTTGCGCTTCCAATGCCAGTTTTTTGCCCGTTAAGAAGGCATCACGCACGGCGGCTTGCCAGTCCTTATGCTCAGTCAACACAATCGGCAGTTTAATCATATTTTCGGCTTTCAATTCCGAAGCAGAACAGCGATATAACACGTTTGATGCGGAGGTGTTGCTGACATCCGGTGTCGCCGTGAATTCGACAATACAGGCCGGATGCAAGCGTTTTAAGGTGTCGAATGTTAACTTGGTACGGGCATTATGGGCTTCATCCATAATCACTAACGGTTGATGCAATGCCAGCAAATTAGCGAATGAATTTTTGATTTTGCCGATGTCTTCTGGTCGCAATCCGTTTTCCTGCACATCCTTTTCGCTGATGCGTTCTAACCGATTTTCCGGGTCGGTTACACCCACAAAATGCGGTTCAAAATCTTCATGGTTCACATATACTTTACGACCGCTAGTATCTTCTACCCGCAACGCAGCCAATGTACCGACAATAATCAGGGTTTTACGGCCTATGTCTTGGCGGTGTATCTGGGTGACTTCACCCACGTCAAACACCCGTAAGCGATCCAAGCCAAATTCGTTTTCCAGCTTTTGCCGATAAGGATGTCCTACGGTTTTCAAGGCATCCAGCGTTTGCTGCCTAATCGTATTGGTCGGCACTAACCACAACACAATCGGATAATCTTGCTCCAGATAGGCTTTTTGCGCCACGCTCACGGTGTATGAAGCCAGCACAGTTTTCCCGCCGCCCGTCGGTAAGCGTAGGCATACGTAAGGCATTTCGCCAAAGTCGTAAGCGCGGTAAGGGATTGGTTTTTCGATTTCTTGATCGAGTTGTGCTTGCTTAAAGGCATCGGCAACCGAGCCGCTACGGGCTAAAGCCAAGAAATGTGATAAAGCAGTTAAAGCACGGGTTTGATAGCCCTTTAACTCAAACATTACACCGCCCTCACATCATAAGGGATTTGCTTGAACATGATATTTTCCGCTTCCAGCCGCGCTTTACCGAAGCGACTGGCTTCGCCGTAGATGATCTTGCGCCCGTTATATGGTGGCAACCTGTCCAGCACGGCTTGGGTCAGCACATTGCCGCCTTGCGGCCTACGGTCGCCCAGAATGCCGTTGTACAGCAGATAATAAGCAGTATCATCATGAATGCCCAACAACGGTGAATCGGCAGGCGTTGCCAAAGGCACACGGATTTCGCAAAACCAGATATGCGCCGCCAAGGACGCAAAGCGCACGTTATGATGGATTGCGCCGTGGGCATCAAAAATCGTCTCGCCCAATCGGAAATAATGGAAGCCGCCGCCCCCTTGCCAATTGACCGCCTTGGAAATGCCACCCTGTTCGCCTTCGACAACTTTCTTTAAGCGCGGCTGGCAATGGGTTTGGGCGTGGTCGCCCATTTCAATGCCGATGTAACGGCGGTTCATTTTGTGGGCAACGGCGGCGGTTGTGCCTGAACCGAGGAAAGAATCTAAAACCAAGTCATTTTCTTGTGTAGATAACTCAATTATCCTCTGGATTAATGCTTCTGGTTTTTTGCCATTAGGGAATCTTACATCACCTTCTTTAGTTAAATTATTAAGCGGGAATCCATCCCAATATGTGCCAATTTTTTCCATTTTGACGATACTATTACCTTTTTTTACTGATATATCACTAAGCCATGCCAAAAGGTCTCTATTGTTTCCTTTGTAATAAAGTGTTGTGAGTTGCCCTTTTGATCTTCCAGATTTAGGCACATATTCGATACTAAAAAAATCACCTGCTCCTTCGGTTGCTTCCATAACCCTTGTTCGTATAGAGCTTTGTGCATTCGTATCTCTAAATATTTTTTTAAAGTATTTTATATAGCACGCTTCTTCGGTGAGATTATCTTCATCCATTAACTCTTTGATTGTTTTTATAACAACATTTTTATGGCTATAGATTCTAATTTCTTCCCCCGTACCATCTTTTGTAGCACAAAAATATTCTTTATCACCAAAATCAATTAGTACACGAGTATATTTCCAACTCTTTCCTGAATCCCTCATTTCGTAAATTAAGTCAAATAAATCTTCTTCCGCATACACGTCATTAAATTTACCAAATTGATTTTTGTTTTTCGTATAAATCAGAACATATTCAATATTTTTTTTTAATCTTTTGTCTTCGCCACCGCCACTAGCTCCAGACGTTTGCTTCATTTTGACACTTACTTTGTTTATAAAATTAGCCCTACTAAACACTTCGTCTAACATTACCATTAAATAATGTGATTCATTGTCGTCAATTGAGACGAAGATACTGCCATCTTCCGCCAACAACTCCCTAAGCAGTTCCAGGCGCGGGTACATCAGGCTTAACCAAACCGAATGCTCCAAGTTGTCGTCGTAATGCTCAAACGCCGAACGGGTGTTATAAGGCGGATCAATATAAATGCACTTCACTTTGCCCGCATACAGTGGCAACAACGCTTTCAGGGCTTCCAGATTGTCGCCCTGTATCAGCATGTTTTCTGTGTTGGCATCACCCGCGCTAAGTTCCGGCACGGCCTCCAGCAAGCGATAAGGCACTTTCTGCACGGCGCGTACCGCTTCATTTTTGTTTAGCCAGTCGAGTAAGGGCATGTTAAATTATTTGTGCTACTAATGAACACTCTGTAAAACTAAATGCAAATGAATCAAGAAAATGATGATTCTATTTGTTCTCTGTAATCCTTGATAAGGCTATCCTCAGTTACGCCTCCCCATATAAACCAACGAAACAATTCATCCAGAATATCCATTGCGTCAGGACTTAACATATATTCGGAAACCTTATAAGAATCATGATGTGAGCCGAAAGGTTGAAGTTGGTCTAGTCGTAATATTGACTCCTCGCCGCCTGGAAAAGGTAATTTATCCCAATGGAATTGTGGAAACTCACAATGCCGAACACGTTCAACAAATTCAGGGCTATAACCAGCCCGATTTATATTTTTACCGATACCATAATATGGTGCAGCAAGAAATGTAGGTGCTGTTGCATGATTAGGCTTTCCGCGAGTAAGGGCTTTGTCAATTTTTATGCCGTCAGAGCTAAATACTAAACACGGTCTTTTTTTCGCTCTATAAGCTACCCAAACTTCATTGTCGTTCAATGGCATTGCTGCAACTGGAAGGGTTGTTTGTTTTAAAGGTTGATTAACCTTAAGGGGGGAAACATGAACAGTAGCTGAGTTATGCTGTGTAGCTTGGGTTCGACCAATGGGATCAAAGGTATAGGGTGTTTGATCTACATGAGGCACAAAAGAAAAAATAAGAGCGCCTCTGCATAGCCTAGAATTTTCGTTCTTTACCCACCAATCGCTAGGTGAAATTAACGATTGAAGGCTATCATCAGGAAACATCGTTTCCTTTTCTAGTAGAAGATTTCCAAACCTCGCCAGAAAATTCCGCAGTAAACTCACCTGCCGAAAACTTATCCCCAGATAAGGACTCTAACCACGCCACGCCTTGCTCATAGACTTTATCGTATCTTGGGTTCTTTACAGGGTTTATTAGCTTCGGTTTCGTTGATTTACGTTGTTGATGTTGTTTCCTCAAGTCAGCCATTTTTTGACTAAATTCTTTCTTTTTCTTGTTTGATAAACTATCCATTCGAAGAGATTGTTGGTCTTCGCTTTTTAGTGGTTTATCTTCAATTACGAGGCTAAGGTCTAGGCATTCATTTGGTGCGGCAGAAAGCATAGGTTTGGTTTTGTAAACATAATCCAACAGACTAGGTGTGTCTTTTCCAAACGTCCGAATATATTGCTTCAAGTTCCTGGTAATAACAGGAGGTAAAGCCCGTTGTTTTTCATTCAGCAAACTGTCGTTTTGTAACTCCCATCGAAACCAATCATCTTTATCCCCATAATCACTAGGGTATTGCGATTTATTTGCATGGATAGCTAATAATGCTGGCTCTATCCTTGAATTAACAGTTTGTGACCAAGGCCCGAATTTATAAAATTGCCAATTAATGCCCGTATAAGAGTTACCATTGTTCGAACTTGCGTAACTGAGATCAGCTAAATAAACGTATTTTATTAAGTGTATCGGGCCGAGTTGCCGATCATAACTGTTATCCTTATCACCTGCTACTAGCAGTGAATACTGGATAATTTGGTCGATTTTGCTCGTGTCAGAAGGCATTAAATTATTGTTGCCAAACAAGGAGTAACCGAAAAGTAATTAACATCGATTGAATAAAACCTTCTGAGCAAATGTTAGGAAGGTTCATTTTTGGGCATTGCTGGAAGGACTCAATTTTCGCTCCCCCAGAAATAAGTAACCCTCCGGGGTGCGCTGTTCTTATGGGAAGCGTGGAGGGTGTTGTTACGTAGCATTATATTACTAAAAGGTAATAATTCAAGACGGTTAAGTACAAATTGTATTTGTGGCATTTTTTAATGCTTCTGCTTTTTATTAAAATTTACAGGATGTTTTATATGAAAAGATCACTTTAGGTGTTTTCTATGGGCTTTTGTAATTGCGCCTTATTTAACTCAGGCAGTTAAGTTGCATTGATGAACATAGCCCGTCTCTGCTTTACCAGATTGGGTTGATATTTGTTTTTATCCTGCTGGTCTTTAAACCCCAGCCTTACGTATAAATTACCGCCAATCCCAGGAACAACTTCACCCGCTGGGTTCATATCGCTGTCTTCTGCAAAATAGACATATTCAAACCGTTTGCTGATGTCTTCTGAAAATTCCTGTTTT
>NZ_JBEBKJ010000036.1:0-34773 GCF_040079455.1 Methyloglobulus sp.
CCGCCGTTAGCACCATTACAGCAACCTTCAGCCCAAAATGCTTCAAGGATGTGATTGCCTGATGTTAATGCGTTGGCACTGGAAGAAAGCAGTTGACTCGTGTTATTAAAGTCGTAAGCCCACCAAAGGTCGCTAGTTTTCTTTGCTACCAATACCTTATCTAAATACAAAGCACCACCATAACCGGCATCTGTACCCAGTTGGAATGCCATTTGACTGACTCCGCTGGAAAAATTAACGGCCAAGTGCGAGAAAGTGTTGTACCCGCCCCAAATCATATTGAAGCCTGAAATAACTCCTGTGGTTGTGGCAGACGTTTGGGCATTCCAAGAAGCCTTATAATCTGAATTATTAACACCAGCATTAATATCCCGAGTTTGATAAGTAATGGAAGCTGCTTGAACAGCACCAAAACCCATCAAAGCGAACAAAAAAACAAGTGCTTTTAACTTGCGATTCATAAACAATTTCCTCAAATAAAGTAAGTTTTCAGAGCCACTATGACAACCTTGTGACGGGTCGCGGATTAATTTTATCCGGTAATACTGCTAATCATTTCCCAGCCAACGTAGACCGGGAAATGTAAGGATAATTAAACGTTATGCAGCTAAAGGCGAAACCGACATTTTTTTACGACGCGAACTCATCAAGCCAGCGAAAGCTGAACCGAACAACCACACCGCCGCTGGAACTGGTACCGCAGACGGGCCGACGTGATCCGCAAGCGAAACATGCAAGGTATAATCCTGACCGGGGCTAAGGTCTTGATTAGGATACTGGGCAACTGACACAAAATATAAGCCAGGGTTTGTAAGCACGGCACTCAGGAATGAGTCAAAACCATGAGCCGAACCCGCATCGGCAACACCGCCGTCATCATTAACGCCAATCAATGTACCGACTGAATCATACAAATTCACCCAGGAATCTAGATCATACATACCGTTGTCTATATCAAAATATGCCTGTTGATTTGCTTGGCTGGTGGTAAATGAGTACCAATCGCGGCCACTTGTGCCGGTAGTGGCACTGGCTGAGGCGTGAAAAAAAGTTGTGGAGATATTGGTAAACGGATCGCCAATATTGGCGTCGAAGTTTTTATCGAAATTTGAATCAAGATTCAATGCGGTTGCCATTGAACCATTGCCTGTGGCATCAGAAACTGCAACAGTGGCAGCTTCAGCAGAACCAAAGCCCAACATAGCTGAGCAAAGCACGAGAGAGCAAATTTGTTTTTTCATATTAAATACCTTTTAAAAAAATTAAGTTAGGGTGATTTGCAGTGCAGCCATCTTCTTCGTCCGTGTTGAAAAAGATCTGTCACTTTCCGTCCTCACCTCACGATGAGTTTGGCCTTTGTCTTCCTCCTTGTTTGTGTCTTTCCTGCACACAATAACGCTCTTTGCCATTGGATAATCCAGCTTGCTGCTGTACTCTCCAATTGGAGTTAATTATAAGAATCCTACGGGGAATTTCTGTGAACAGGTTCTCAGTGCTTTGATTTACGGTGTGACCAAAGTCTCAATACAGCAATGTTTTGGGGGAAAATGCGGAGAAACCTTAACCAAGGTTGCAGAAAAACAAGTATTCCACCGGACGGGCATGTTGCCCTCCGTAGGTTTTAAGTGTTGATCAAAAATAATAGACCCATATAAATATTTGGAACGGAGCTGCAAGGTAATGGTATAGACCCCTTCCCTTTCCAACGACAGCAGCGTGATGTATCAAAGTGAAAGAGTAATACCAATCCCAATAAGTTCTCATTGTTACCTTCTCCAAAGGGAGAAGGCTAGGATGAGGGGATTTATATAACAACTTTTTGGGATTGGTATAAACCACCACTTAGCAGAAGAAGGGAAATCCACCATGAACAGTAAGACAATAGATTTAGGCTTGTAAAAAAGAGGAGTTCATATGCGTGTGAGGTATTAGCCAACATTTGATGCTCCAAATCGTAGGGTTTGGTGCCTCACAGACAACCTACAAAATACCCAGCATACGGGCATTGATTATCTGGCTTTTTATAATGGAAACTGAGGACACTCAATGCTAGGCTATCAACACTAGCTGGAATTTAAGCAGTATTTTTATAGGAAGGCTGCTTAAGGGTATCTCTAAAAATCCCCATCACCTTCGCTACGCTCTCCCTCTGGAAGAAGGAGTTTTTGAATTTTTAGAGTTTCCCTTAAGTATGTACGTGTCTATACAACAAGTCCCCAATCTATTTTTTCTGGCAATGAATCCTTTTTAGTCGTGGCACTTTTTTCTACTTCTACATTAATTTCTGGGTTCTCTAACTCCGTGGAAGACAGCTCATGGCTTTTGGTCTCTTTGACTAAATAGTTTTTACCCTCCCCAGCAGCAAACTCCATCTGTTGCTTCGTGGCCTTCAGATCCGTATAAGTAGCCTTGCCACCCACACCCCATAGGGCGAGTACCATCAAAATCATCGTTAAAAAGGGAGTGGTCACCATTAAGATTTTGATGAATCTTATAAAAAAAAGACTAGTCATGGTTGCACCTTCCTGTATGTTCAATAGTTCGTTTTAAACCTGTGTGGCTTTAAAAAAAATACACATCCATGTACAAATCAACATTCCCTCTTTGGTTACCTATTAATAAAGCAGTCATTTACTTTATACTCTAAATTTAATGTGATTTCTGTGAATTAATACATAAATTTAAGATAAATAATTGGCTTGTTGAATAAATTGTTATCTAAGTCACCACTATCGAGCTTTAATGCCAATTTAACATTTTTTCCAAGTTAATTTTTCTTTCATTATCAAGATACACCGAATAAATTTTTTGTACATTCGTATGATTACCTATCCCATTTGCTGACAACGAGTTGCGTTCAAACAAATCGAAAATCGGTAAGCTAAATAATATGTAAGCAAGGATCAAACTGCCCAGTTCGGCAAGATGCTAGTTTCTAAGGAGTACTATTCCATGCAACACAAACAAAGTTTTTTTATTCAGTTTATGAAATTGGCCGGGCCTTTTTGGAATTCTGAAAACAAGTTAACCATTCGGATAGAGACGGTCTTGCTTATCGCTCTTACGCTGATGCAAATTGGCCTGGCTGTTTTTATTACCCAGTGGAATGCAAATCTTTTTGATGCCCTCGAACAACGGTCATTGACGGGGGTGAAAGCCCAGATAGGCGTGTTGCTTCTTATTTTCGCCAGCAGTATAACGATAACAACCGCCCACTTAATCATTAAACGACGGCTGTTGATCGGTTGGCGGACATGGCTGACTGAAAAAGTCATTGCCAAATGGCTACACAAGGGTCGCCATTATCAGATTACCTTAATGTCGCAAAATGACCATGATAATCCCGATGGCCGTATTGCAGAGGATATACGTATTGCGACGGAGGATGCCATTAACCTAAGTCATT
This sequence comes from Methyloglobulus sp., assembly GCF_040079455.1. Classification (GTDB taxonomy): domain Bacteria; phylum Pseudomonadota; class Gammaproteobacteria; order Methylococcales; family Methylomonadaceae; genus Methyloglobulus. Next base: position 3,407 of record NZ_JBEBKJ010000036.1, read on the forward strand.
CATTGTTTTACAGTTTGTTGATGTTAGGCAGCTTTACCAAGATACTTTGGGACATATCTGGGAAAGTGGTGTTTGATTTCGGTTTTATTTTAATTCCCGTGACGGGGTACTTGGTATGGATTGCGCTGAGTTACTCGGTTTGTGCCTCCATTTTAGGCTGGTGGATGGGCAAATCGATGACAATGGCGACCCATGCGAGGCAAACCAAAGAGGCTAACTTTCGACATTATCTAATTGATACACAAAGCAATTCGCAAGCCATCGCGTTAATTCGTGGCGAGAACAAGGAGCAGGAACATCTGCTTGACGCATTTCAGGCGATTATTGCAACTTATGCACAACAAACAGCGGCTTGGAAACAAATCCAGATATTTACCTCCGGTTACTCGGTCACTTCCATGGCATTGCCGATTTTGGCCGCCTCGCCCCGTTATATTGCCGGCGCGATTTCATTGGGAATGCTGATGCAGTCCGTACAGGCTTTTCAACACATGGTTTCCGCTTTGTCCTGGCCGGTCGATAATATGGCTGTCATCGCTAAATGGCGGACATCAGTTGAACGGGTGTTGGGTCTGGTTAGTGCCTTAGATCATTTGGAACTCGACATTGCCGAGCTTAATTCTCGTCAGATTAGTGTCAAAAAGGCAGATGTTTCTGTATTAAAGCTAACAAATGTGACTATAGCCAGCTTGGAAGGCGACAACCTTTCATCAACTATCAATGATGAAATCAAAGCAGGTGAACGTGTGCTGATTTCTGATAAAACCAGCAGTGGGGCAAAACTATTTAAGGCTATTGCAGGTTTATGGCCATGGGGAACTGGAACTATAGAAGTACCAGAGAATGACACTCTATTTTTCATGCCACCCAAACCTTACCTTCCGGTTGAATCATTATTTGCCGCCATTTGTTACCCAAAATCCAAAGTTTTATTCGAGCAAGCACTTGTTGAGAAATTGCTAATACAGATCGGTCAAAAAGATTTGGTTAAGCAACTGAATCGAGTCGATTCTTGGGAGCAACTGCTATCAAACGAACAACAGCAATACTTGGGTGTGGTTCGGGTTTTGTTGCATCGTCCGCAGTGGATTTTTATTCAAGAAGCCTTGGATTCCCTAACTCCAAGTGATGAGACGAAAATGCTAACGCTACTGGGTAAAGAATTGCCCAACTCAGGTATTTTGACGATTACCCATCAACCCGCCGCTGAAGCTTTTCATCAACGTAGGCTAAAAATTTAGTGTTGGTTCGGCTAATATTTTTATTATTCGACAGAAGTGACCATTGATGCTCAAGACAGACTCCCTGTTTCAGTAAAGCACAAAAAATAAAATGACCAAATGGCTGGTATGTAGAAGTCCGTAAAAATAAAATAGCACAACTTAACGCCGCCAGCCGTCGGCATATCTCATCGATGCAGAATACTTAGCACTCGATAAAATCGACTTATCGAGAAATCATCATAAACCCTTGCCAAATTTTTTAGCGGGCGGATCTAAGTGCTAATGTTTATATTCTGTATATCATGCGGGGAGCGAACGGCATTTGCGTAAGCATTTGTTGGATGAACGAGTTCAAAATTTAAGCTATCTTGGTTGATGGTGCGACGGCGAATGGCGCAGTGAGCTTGATATAAGACTTATTCGTAAATAACCGACACAGCGGTCAATTACCGAGCCTTAGCTTTAATCGCTGTTTTTATAAAATATTTTAATGCTTATTAATCAATCATATACAGAAATTACCACCTTTACTTCATGACGGACTGTGACTCACATCAACCAACATAGTGGAGATCGACCATAACCCGCCCGTCAAACTTACCAACTGCCGATATTCGCAGCTCCAGGTACAGACATTCAACTAAACATTCAGTGCATTCTATAAAACGCTTCATAAAACTCATAATGCCACCATGAATAAAGATCATTTAACAGTTCTCATGGAATAGCGTAACGTTTCGTTTGATTCATTTTCTATTTGGAGATATTCATGGAGACGTTACCTAAATTTACAGTTCTTAGTTTTCTGATCTTTTTTGCGATTGCGGCGAACGCAGGTTCAAACTTCGACATCGTAGCCAATCTCGATAATGGACCTGGAAATGTGACCGTTACCGATAACGGACGCATCATCATGAGTATGCACCAGTTTTACCAACCGAAATACACGGTGGTTGAGTATAGGGATAAGGTGTTGGTGCCGTTTCCGAATAAGGAATTAGCGGATGTGGACTCCAAAGCGGCTTTGAAGCTCGATTCTGTGCTAGGCATAAGGTTTGCCAATGGTATCGTCTGGATGCTGGATAACGGGATGCGTAGCGGAGTAACGCCAAAGCTGGTGGGATGGGATACCAAGACCAATAAACTCCATCAGGTAATTTTATTGCCGTCCCCGATAGCGCCAAAAGATGAATTTGTTAACGATTTTGCCGTCGATACCCGCCACAATCATATTTTTATCAGCGATCCGGCAGGTGGTGCAAATGCTGCGCTAATTGTCGTCAATCTGGCTACAGGAAAGGTGCGACGTGTTCTGGAAGGACATACTAGTGTAGTTCCTGAAAATGTCGACCTGGTGATTTATAAGATTCCAGTTCAGGTTAAAGATAAATCTGGGAAACTGATTCGCCCACATATCGGGGTCAACCCGATTACCGAAGACTTGAATAATGAATGGGTTTACTTCGGCCCGATGCACGGACTCAGCCTTTATCGGATAAAAGCGGACGATCTGATAGACGAAAAACTGGATGCCAAGGTTTTGGCAAGCCGTGTTGAACGCTACAGCGATAAGCCGATTTCAGACGGCATTACCATAGACAAGGACAACAACATTTATCTGGGCGAATTGGCGGCCAACGGCATCGGCGTTATTTCGGCAGACAGAAAATATAAGCGACTAGCGGAGAACTCCAATCTGTCTTGGGTGGATTCATTTTGTTTTGGTACTGCTGGACAGTTGTATGCAGTTGTCAATCGGCTGCATCAGTCAGCTACGCTGAATGGTGGGGTGTTGAAAGCAAAGCCGCCGTTTTATTTAATACAGGTAAAAGCATTGGCTGCGGGGTTGGCGGGGCGCTAACAAAACTTATAAACCATCAATATTCTGCCCTATCGCCATGATTTTATCTCGTAACCACTGATGGGCGGGGTCTTTGTCGTGTAAAGGATGCCAGATCATCACTAAATCATAAGCCGGAAGTTGGATAGGCACGGGAAATATTTCCAGCGGCACAAACTTCGTAAACCGTTTAGCCAGTTTATATGGCAAAGACAAAATCATGTCCGTTTGGGCGACGATCAACGGTGCGGACAGGAAGTTGGGCACGATTAACTTGATTCGCCGCTCCAGCCCCATCTCCTGCAAGTGTTGGTCGATGATCCCCGCCGGAGTGCCTTTCCAGGAGATCAGCATGTGCGGAACGGCGATGTAGTCTTCCAGTGAGGGCGTGGCGCGAATGATGGGATGGTTTTGCCTGACGACACAAACCATTTCATCATCAAACAAAGTTTGGCAACGCAAATGGGCGGGAGGATTTAAAACCGATCCGAAACCCAATACGACATCAAGGCTACCATTTTCCAATTGCGTGACCGGAAATGAAGCTTCTGTGCGCTTGACATGAAGATCAATGCTGGGCGCAATCTGGTCGATAGCCCCCGTTAACGCAGGTACTAACAAAAATTCCAAATAATCGGTGGCAGCTAAGACAAAACGCCGCTGGCTGGTGCTGGCTTCAAATTCCAAAGGCGGCTGAATGAGTTGCTCCATCTCGGACAACAATGCCCTAACTGGCGCAATCAAAGCCAGCGCCCGTTCCGTCGGTTTCATGCCAGTCGGGGTTTTCACCAGCAATGGATCATCCAGTTGTTGCCGCAACCGATGCAGGATGTGGCTCATCGCCGATTGGGTGACGAACATCTGTTCCGCCGCACGGGTCACGTTCAACTCCCGCATCAGCACGTCAAATGCCACCAGTAGGTTTAAATCGAAGGTTCTTAGATTGGACATCAGGTTTTTTCCCTATGTTGATTTGCCCTCACCCAACCCTCCCCTCTGGAGAGGGCTTTACACTAATGTATCGACGACAACGATTCGATGCCATGACATTAAACACTAAGGTGCTTTGACTATGAATTGCGTCAATGGCTACATGAAACTTATACATTTAACAAAGCCTCCGTTTCAACCTATTGTATCGCTCAAGCGTGTCATAGACACTCACTTTTCCTGGATAAGAATACCCTCTCATCCAATGTTATCTTTGGGAGAAACAATATGTCAGCAAATCTTTCAACTCAAACGTTTAAACCGTACACAGGAGAAAAAGCTCGTATCAGCCGCGCTTATGATTACCTTATCTTGGTATTGGCACTATTCTTGTTTATTGGTTCCTTCCATCTGCATTTTGCCCTTACGGTCGGCGATTGGGATTTCTGGGTGGACTGGAAGGACAGACAATGGTGGCCGTTGGTTACACCTCTGATGGGCATTACGTTTCCGGCGGCGGTGCAAGCCGTCTTGTGGGGGAAATTCCGCCTACCCTTGGGTGCCACCTTGTGTGTCGCGGCTTTGTCGATAGGCACCTGGATAGCCCGAATCTTCGCTTATCACTATTGGAATTATTTTCCCATCAATATGGTACTGCCTTCTACCATGCTGCCGAGTGCGCTAGTCCTGGACGCAATTCTGATGTTGAGCAACAGCCTGACGATTACCGCAATATTTGGGGGTTCCATGTTTGCGCTGCTGTTCTACCCTGCTAACTGGCCAATCTTCGCCATGTTTCATCTGCCTGTCGAAGCTGGCAATGGTCAATTGACTTTGGCGGACTTGTTCGGCTTCCAGTACATTCGTACTGGGATGCCAGAATATCTAAGGATTATCGAGCGCGGGACATTACGGACTTACGGCCAAATTGCAACGCCATTGTCAGCGTTCTGTTCAGCCCTGTTATGTACGTTGATGTATACCTTATGGTGGTATATCGGGAAGTGGTTTGCAACAACACGCTACCTTAGCAACATTTAAAGGAGGGCTGAATTATGAAAACATTAATAAAGGAATCTCATTACAAGTTGAATCCGTCCATGGTTCGACTAGCTCACCACGAACGGATTCAACTAGGCTCTCCTGAGAACGGTCAAAAGGATTATTACGGAAGGAATAATATTACTACCGTTCGTCCTGAGCCTGTCGAAGGACATCACCAGCCCCCCCTAAAGTGCTTAATACTTCTAGGCTTAATCTTCTCGGTGTACATGCTTACAATGCAACCCGTAATGGCACATGGGGAAAAAGCCTTAGAGCCATTCATCCGAATGCGTACGATCCAGTGGTACGACGTGCAATGGTCCAAGCAAAAATTCAATGTCAATGAAGAAATCAGCGTCAGCGGCAAATTTCATGTGGCCGAGGATTGGCCTGCCAGTGTACCCAAACCGGAAGCGGCGTTTTTGAATATATCCACACCTGGCCCAGTCCTGATTCGAACTGAACGCTATTTGAACGATAAACCCTACATGAATTCGGTGGCGTTGCAACCAGGCGGCGATTACAACTTCAAGGTCGTACTGAAAGGACGCCTGCCGGGTCATTACCACATCCACCCCTTCTTTAACCTGAAAGATACGGGTCAAGTGATGGGGCCTGGTGTATGGCTGGATATTGCCGGAGATGCAGCGGATTTTACCAATGACATCCAAACCATCAACGGCGAGATGGTCAATATGGAAACTTATGGCCTAGGCAACGGCATATTCTGGCACAGTTTCTGGGCTGTACTGGCAACGACCTGGCTGCTCTGGTGGGTACGTCGGCCTTTATTTATTGCCCGTTACCGAATGCTGCAAGCGGGCTTGGAAGATGAGCTGATTACCCCATTCGACAGAAAAATCGGCAAAGCTATCCTGATCGGTGTGCCTTTGCTGGTGTTTGCAGCTTATTCAATGACAGCCAGCAAATATCCTAAAGCGATTCCCTTGCAGGCTTCGCTAAATCAAATCCTGCCGCTCCCTGCCCAGGTAAATGCCGGAGTGGTTAATGTCGAAACAGTAAAGGCCGAATACCGTGTACCGGAGAGAACTATGACGTTTACCCTAAAAATCAAGAATGGCAGTGATAAGCCGATTCAAATCGGCGAGTTTGCTACCGGAAATGTACGTTTTTTCAATAAAGATGCACCAAAACCGGAGCTAGGCAGTTCAGAAAGTGTGGCATCTTCTGAAGGCTTAAGCGTGGACAATGCCGCCCCTATCCAACCCGGCGAGCAGCGCACTATGACGATTGCCGCCAAAGATGCGTTATGGGAATCCGAACGATTGGACGGCCTGATTAACGATGCCGACAGCCGAATTGGTGGTTTGCTGTTTTTCTACGACGGCGCAGGTGAGCGTTATATCTCAAGCCTGACTGCCGCAGTTATCCCCAAATTCAATTAGCTCACAATCTCAAGAGGTCAACATCATGGCTACAACACGCGAACACACGGCTGTATTAGTAGAAGATAAGAAAATGCCGCCCTGGTATTTGAAGGATTTACCTAAGTATTTGTCTGGCTTTGCCATACTGACCGTCATCTATATGGGGCTACGTATCTACCAAGGTGCATTCGCCGTTTCAACTGGGCTGGATTCCACGGAACCGGTATTTGAAATCTACTGGATGCGGCTGTTTTACATAGAATTAGGGGTTATTTTTTTCTTCGCAACCGGGGCATGGGGATATTTATGGTTTTCCCGGGACAAAAACCTGGACACGCTTGAACCTAAGGAGGAAATCCGCCGTTATTTTGCCCTCACCATGTGGATTAGTATCTACACTTTTGCGGTGTATTGGGCGGGCAGTTATTTCGCGGAACAGGATAATTCCTGGCATCAGGTCGCCATCCGCGACACGCCGTTCACGGCCAATCACATCATCGAGTTTTATTTCAATTTTCCGCTGTATATCATCCTGGGCGGTTGTGCTTGGCTCTATGCCAGAACTCGGTTGCCGCTTTATGCCAAAGGTATTTCGTTGCCATTGACGTTGGCGGTATTCGGGCCGTTCATGATCCTGGTCAGTGTCGGCTTCAATGAATGGGGACATACCTTCTGGTTTAGGGAAGAATTTTTCGCCGCGCCTATCCATTGGGGATTTGTGATTGGCGTGTGGTTTGCGTTGGGGGTAGGCGGTATTCTATTGCAGGGTACAACCCGTATGATTGAATTGCTGGATGGGATTGAAGATGCGCCCTAATATATTTGCGGGACAACTATATTCCGACTGCGTTTTAATGCAGAGTAAATATACGAAACGTTAGCTACTAAGAAGCAACTCAGGAATCCGGCATGGCTCACCAGGTTATCGACAACATTGCTTGGTACAGCCTGATTGGGCCACATGGGAAGTTTTCTGCTGGTGCGAACGAAGCCCGCCGATACGCACCAGGCTTCGCATCAATCATCGCATTCTCAGATCTTGAGCGTCCAGACTTTGCAGCCTTGAACTCGTACTGTGAACTGGGCGAACAGTTCTACTGTAGTGGTTGGTCAGGAATCGTTCCGTCCGGTTGGCAGATTGATTCCGAGACAACGATGTACAAAATGATATGGGAAGCACCTATGCCTACAGTTGATGAAGCACTCGATGCAGTTCAACTGGGATCGGAACACGTATCGCAAATGCTTGAGTTAGTCCGTATCACCCACCCAGGGCCATTTGGCTCCAGAACCGTCGAACTGGGCGAGTACTTTGGGTTTTTACAAGGCGAACGCTTGATTGCAATGGCGGGTGAACGTATGTACGCTGGGGTATTCAGAGAGATAAGTGGCGTTTGCACCCATCCAGATTTTCAAGGCCAGGGGCTTGCGCGTCGGCTGGTAGAAAAACTTATTCGACGTGAGATTCAGCGAAAGGAAATACCCTTCCTTCATGTCGTGCGAGATACCGGCGATACCCACCGCATCTATGAGCGAATAGGTTTTCGACACAATAACGAGGTTATTCTCCGAATAATTTCAAGGAAGCTGTAATTGATTTCCGAATACGCTTTGCTAGACTATTCTGGTGGCAATTGCGCCGACGACCAAATTTGCACAACCCTAGGCTGCTATATCGTTGATTATTCTGGAACGTTATTTCGATACTTCAACCCTGATGATATCTCGAATGCTTAGAGGGATAATGCCGTTTTTAATTGATTATTACTTCACTATTGGATTAAAAAGATGATTACACATCACCAGTTCGCCCGTACCTGGGGCATCCCTAACTTAAGCGTGTTCTGTGTCAAAGTCGAAACCTATCTGCGTATGAACAAGCTGCCGCATAAAATTGCCGAAACCCTGCCGCTTAAGGGGCCGCGAGGAAAATTACCGTATATTGAAGATGATGGACGCAAACTTTCTGATTCTCGCTTGATTTTGAATTATCTAAGAGCCACTTATGGCGATTCTGACCAAGAATTCCTTTCACCTGAGCAAAAAAGCATTGCCACGGCATACCAGAGACTTCTGGAAGAACATCTCTATTGGGTCGATATGATTACGCGTTGGAATTATACGGAAGAAAATTGGCAAATAATTAAACAGGCAATTTTCGGTGGCCTGCCGCCGATTGCCCGTGATCTTGCGGCGACTATTTATCGCGTTAAGATTAAGTCACAAATCAAAGGGCACGGCATAGGGCGTTTAACGTACGAAGAAATATTTGAGCTTGGCAAGGAAGACATTGATAGCCTTGCTAAATTTCTCGGAAATAAACCGTATTTTATGGGTAAGCAACCAAGCACCTTGGATGCAAGCGCGTATGGCGTTCTTGTCAATATCCTGGGATCTCCGTTCAAGTCTCCACTAAAAACCCATGCCTTGACCAAACAGAATCTAATTGATTATTGCGAACGGGTGCAGACAGGATATTTCCCTGAGTTACCCTGGGTAGCCGTAAAGGATGGTTCGTAAGGAGTTACATCAACGCCGAAACACGGCGGTGAGTAAAATAGCTTGCAACATTTACCATTCTTATGAGTAATTGTGTACCCGTTTATACAAGGCCAATGATAATTAAGATATATAAAACATTATGATAGATGTGCAGACCTCGCTGTTTTTCGGCAAATATTGGAAATTACGGTACATCCTTAAATTAATCTCCGTTATTTCTGATAACGCAGTTGGGTAATTTTTGAACACTTCTGATGGTTGCCAATATTTCGTTTTAACCCGCATACAGGGCAAAGCTAAATAGCATCAGGTTTCACTGTGGCAATGCTTGTTTGGGTTTGCGCTTTTGCATCAACAGGTAAATCCACCTCTACCCAATCTATTTGCTTTTCGCTCATCAGGTTTTTACCCTCTGAACAGTTGGGATTGCCCACATGCAAAAAAATGATAATGTTTGATCGCTAACCATACTAACCAGGGAAGGGAAAAGCTTGGGCTTCCTGAAATAACCGATCAACATACAAGATTTCAACTGAAAAATGTTGTTAATCGAATCTGACCAGCATCCTACTCTTATACATCATTAATGCAAAAAAACTAACATAGCTATATACAATTTGCAGGTTGAGCGGAATTGATTTCAGATAACATTTTGAAATTACTACAAGTTGATTTAGCTAACCTGTGCCTTGTATATAGCCATGAAAACCAATTTTTCGGACAAAGGCATCGGAAGCACACAAGTAAATAGGGACAATGCTATTATTACCCGATAGGTGAAAATATCTCATCCTGATTACTCGTAGTGAGCCCAGTCGGGATTTTTACCATACCGAAAACTTGTTATATTCGGGTAGTTGTTTTCAGGAATTGATTCATTCGGGGAGATCAGTATGTTGGTGACATTTACAACCCAAACCTATTCCGACATCACCATGTTTGGGGATGTCGCGCTTGCCATGCTGAAAATGATGGGACACAGCGCAACGATACCGGGTGCTATTCTGGCAGCAGATGTTCCTGTGGCTTTGAATCGATTAACAGCAGCTATAGCTGTAGAAAAAGCCTCGCCGCCAAATGAAAGTAAAGATTCTAATGAACCAGGGGTAAGCATGGCTAAGCGAGCGTTACCTTTAATCAATCTACTTTCTGCCGCAATAAAGGAAAACTCTAACGTCATGTGGAGCTAAAAAGAACTGATTCCCTCTCTCCGGGAGAGGGCTAGGGTGAGGGGTCAATAAGGCTTTTTGCTTTTTAGATCCCCTCATCCCAACCTTCTCGGCAACTGCTGAAGTACAGGACGTACTGAATGCAGCAAACGCAGGAGCAGTTTGTCGTCCTGCGTTGCCCTACTACCTACATCCTTGTAGGCATCCCGAAGGGAGAAAGGGCTACCCAGCGTTTGGCTGAAGCATCTTACTAATTGATAGTGCCGCTATTTTTGCGAAAGATTTTTCCGGGCTCCTGCTCGAAAAATCAGCAAAAACTACGCGGCAGCCAATGCCTGCGGCTGCCCCAGCCGTCCTGCTACACGCGTTTTATGCCCAACAAGGGGCATAAAACTGGTTGCGCAATGACTCGACGCGATGTCGGAATGCTTTGCAATTCCACTCCGCAAACCGCGCTGCGTGGAATCGCCCAGCCCTATCGCTTCTGGGGACTAAAAATCTTCACTCCGCTCACGCTACGTTTCCACGATTTTCAGCTCAGGTAAATTATGGAGCATCTATGTTACGTATCATCATATTGCTCAAGAATAGCTGTTACTTATGTAACAAAAAACAGCGGATCAGAGTATTTCTTGCGGCTTTGGTGTTAAGGTAGGCTCTCTATTTCAGACAAGCTAAAGCAATGCACCCTAATTTTTTCAAGCAACTCTTGCTTATCAGTCAGTTTGAACTCAAACGGGGTTTTGCGACGCGTAAAGGTTTGCTGTCTGTAGTGACTTTTGCGGTCGTTTGGTATTTTATCCTACTTTATCCGCTGCGGTTTGCAGCGGATCTGTTGGTGCAGGAAAAGGGCTTAAATCACAACTCCAGCTTTTTAGATTTCATCGGTTTTGGGTCATTGCAGCTTTGGCCCATTCCTGAATTCGGCGTATTTTGGCAGTTTGCACTGCTTATCTTCCCAATGTTGAGCATTACGATTGCAGCGGATCAAACCAGTTCGGATCGTAAACGCGGCACCTTACGTTTTATAGTATTGCGTAGCAGTCGTGACAGTCTATTTTTTGGTCGGTTTATTGGTGTTTTGGCTATTCAGGCAATTCTAATTGCTGCAACTGCATTCAGCACCCTACTTCTGGTGTTGTATCGCGATGCCACGCTGTTTTCTTCAGCCTTACCAAATCTGTTTGTCATTATCGTTAATGTAACCTTAGCCGTGCTGCCCTTTACCGCCATGATGGCGGCTTTATCCGCCAAGCTTTTGTCTGCAAAGCAAGCAACCCTCTGGGCCATCCTGATATGGACATTCCTGGCTGGCATAATCAGCGGTTTTGCCCACTACTTACCCGCGTTAGATTTTTTTAAATTTTTGATACCCGGCTATCAATTATCTGCCTTAGCGCAACTGTCAGAATGGCAAACGCTGCAATTGGCCTATATTCCCCTACTGCAAAGCCTTGTTTTATTAGCCTTGGGGCGCTGGATCATGGCGAGGCAGGCATTGTGAATACACCAATTATTCAATGTCAACGGCTTAACCACATTTACTCGGATACAGTCGCACTCTCCGATGTCAATTTTGACCTTGATGCTGGTGAGCCTATTGGCTTGGTCGGCCCTAATGGAGCAGGGAAAACCACCTTGCTCAACATCCTATCTGGTTTTTTGCGACCCACTTCTGGTAGCGTCAAATTGTTCGGTTATCGTCCAGGTGCGGCGGAACTTATTGGTAAAATATCGGCACTACCACAGGACGCAAGGCTGGATCCAAGCTTTACCATTGCCGAGCAACTGGTTTTTTATGCCCTTTTACAGGATTTAACTAAACCGCAGGCAACTTTAGAAGCCAGCAGGGTTTTAGAGGCCGTCAGCCTAACAGAAGTCGCCCAAGAAAAACCGAACGCCCTCAGCCATGGCATGGCAAAACGGGTGGCAATTGCCCAAGCTTTGATCGGCACACCAGCATTAATCTTACTGGATGAACCCACCGCAGGGCTTGATCCGGTAAATGTCAGAACTGTACGGACAATCATTGCAGAACAATCGTCGATGACGACGTTTATTATTAGCTCCCATGATTTAGCTGAACTTGATCGGTTGTGTCAAAAAGTGTTGTTGCTGGAAAAAGGCGTTTTGTTACCGGAAACCATTAGCCGAAACGAACAACAAACCGAAACCCGTTTTATTACCTTACAAATGGAAACCTGCCCGGCACTGGAATTGATTGCTAAACTCCAAGCTTTAGAAGGAGTCCTACAGGTCACTAATCCGCAAAAAAATGAATTTATTGTTGCTTATAACCCTGACTTGCAACCCAGCATGGATCTACAAGTAATGCAGTGCATTAGCACGAATCACTGGCAATATCGGCAGTTAAGCCACGGTAAGACGTTGGAAGAAAAATTGTTTTTTAGCAAGTAGCATGGATGGAGCTTGCGGAATCCGAGATTTCGTGATACCTACTCCCCCGTATTCCGCTTTACTTCATACGGGCTACTTTACTAATCATTCACATTAAAATACGGCGGCATCCCGTTAATATAAGCCATATACATGGCATCCGCCATTGTCCAAAGTACATTCAGCTTAAACTTTAAGATTTGCAACATCCGCTCTTGTTGTTCGCGGGTCTTGTACCAATCGAGGGTGATTTCCAAGCCATGTTCGACATCCCGGCGGGCTTCGGTCAGACGTTTGCGAAAGTAGGCGTAGCCTTCCTTATCAATCCAGGGGTAATGCTCGGGCCAGTTGTTTAGGCGTTGCTGGTGGATTTTCGGGGCAAACAGTTCGGTTAATGACGAGCTGGCGGCTTCGTGCCATTCGGCTTGGCGGGCGAAGTTGACATACGCATCGACGGCAAAACGAACTCCCGGCAATACATGCTGCTCGGAGGTGATTTCTTCACGGCTTAAGCCGACTGCGATGCCTAATTGAATCCAGGCCTCAATCCCACCGGATTCGCCCGGTTGGCCGTCGTGGTCGATAATGCGTTGCAGCCATTGCTGGCGGGTGGCGCGATCAGGGCAATTGGCGAGGATGTTGGCATCCTTGCGCGGAATGCTGACTTGGTAATAATAACGGTTAGCCACCCAGCCCTGGATTTGCGCCTTGGTTAACTTTCCCTCATTCATCAATACATGATAAGGATGATGGATGTGGTAATACTTTTCCATGCCGCGCAATTGGGCTTCGAATTCGGTGCGAGTCCAAGGTTGTTGTTCGATTTTGTTCATAAAATGTTATCTTTTTAAATAAATATCAGGCATCACAACCTTTATCTATGGCTTTATTGATTAACAGCATTTACGGTTTGTTAGATTGCTTATTTGAATGGGTTGATAATCGTCAGCTTACCGTCAATGACTTGCTGATGCTGCATATCTTCTGAAAAAAGTGTCGTACAGTTTGCTGATAATGCAGCGGCGATAATTAAACTGTCATAAATCGAAAAGCCATACCGTTCAACGATAGATAGCGCAAGCAGTGTTGTTTCAGCAGTCAGAGGAACAACGTGACATTCTTGTATGAGCCGCTCGATAACTACAATAATTTCTTCAAGCTTAAAATTCAACTTACGCTTCAATACATTAGCGCATTCATTTAAAACTTGGGCAGAGATTACTGGCTTTGTTGCAAGAATTGCCAAAGCTTTAAGCCGCTTATCATCATCATCGCTAAAACAATAAACAACCATATTGGTATCGAGAAAACTAGCGTTCATTCGCTTCGTCGCGATTAAATTTAAAACCTTTAAAGTTCCTGCGGAAAGGTGCAAACACACTGTCCAATTCGGCTATTTTTTGTTGGGTATCAACTTGATAATTTTCAATCGCGTAGCGTGTTTTTAGATAGCCAATAAAATCCAGTACTTCCACGCGCAAGTTTTCAGGAAGGACTTGCGTTTCTTGATAGATTAATTCTGCTGTATTCATGGGCATTACCGTTTCGAGTTTATAAAGAATTGCCGCCTAATTTAACACATTACGTAGGGCGGGTCCCGACCCGCCCTACGGGTTCTACCATGTCAATATTTATACCATGGATGGTTGAGCAATGGATTAGCTGTCTTCATCGGAAGTGGCGCTGGGACTTGTTATCAAATCTTTCTGAATCAAGGTAAGAAGACGACCCACTTGAACGGTAGTTAGTTCTTCAAGCCCCAGAAGCTGCTCTTGGGAATAGTTTAGACTACGCAGAAAATCTAAACGCTCTCGTAGAATTGCGAGTTGTTTTCGCTCAAGCTCAAGCCTAGAAGATTGGATCTCAATACCTGTTTTTTCGAGCTCAAGTTTCTGAGCTTTAATCTTGGAGGGAAGCGTGAATAGTTCAATTACCAAATCTTTCAGGTGGCCAATCGCTAGCCCAATACCAGAGAAATCGGCGAAACCTGGAGAAGCATATCTCACTTTGAGTACACGGAGTGGCGGCATGGTTCCAAGGTTCCGCAATGATAACCTCTTTATGTCCTGTCGTAGATTGGTGTTGCGGAATTCGTACAAATCGCTCAGGGCAAAACTTAATTCTTTCATCCTTGAGCAACGTTCGGTGAACGTTGCTGAGCGAAGTGCTTCGACGAGCTCATCTGATCCTTCATGTAAGTTAGTAACCCGTTCAATATACGATGCGACATCCTCAATATTGGCGGATGAGATATGAGCAAAATTATGTTGAACCGAGTTTGCCGTGGGTAGTATTGGTCCGTCATAAGCGTGCTGTTGCCAGTCTGCTAACAAGAAGAAGATATAGAATTGCTCCATGGCCTCCATTAGATTGGCCATATCCCGGGCGTTCCAATCGCCAGCCAACGGCAGTCGGAGCAAGTCTCTCTGAGAAGTCTCAACTCTTAGGGTCTGAATGGTCACGAGAGGGCTCCTGGAGACGGCTAAGTACAATAAGGCATCCTAATGACGCAAAACTTTGCATCAAAAAAATGCCTAAATATGCTGTTAAAAATAATTTCATAGCACTGTAGGTTGGGGGTGAGGAACGAACCCCAACCTACATAAATTTTGTTTATTAAAACACCACATCTTCATATATATCTTCAAAGCTTAAAGCGGCACGGTAATCGCCGCAGCTTATTTCAAAGCTCTGTCCTGGTGACAAAATGCCAGACTGCCAAGCACCTGCCGCATCGCGCTGAAAATAATCGACTTTCTTTTGCTGAGAATCAGCGAGTAAGTAATAGCTTAGGCTGGGCAGTTGGGAATAAGCCCGCCATTTTTCGTGACGGTCAACGCGTTCGGTGCTGGGCGATTGCACTTCGGCGATTAAACAGGGTTGTTCCTTGTAGAAATCGGCGTTGTCGGCTTTTTCGCACACCAGCATGACATCGGGGTAGTAATAGAATCGGCCTTGGTCGAGGCGGCATTTCATGTCGCTGGCAAAAACGGCGCAGCCATTTGAGTTACCTCGTGCAGCGGAGCGTAACTGGAAGAAAATATTGCCAGTAATACGGTTATGTCTTTCATTCGCGCCGGACATGGCATAGCAATCACCATCCACGTATTCGTTTTTGAATTCGCTTAGGGCTTCCAGCGTTAAATAATCTTGTTCGGTTAAATGCTTTTTTTGCGGGTTTGCGGACATATTGGTGGCTCCTACAAATTAATTTCTATGCCATCATAAGCGATTTCAATTCCATTTTCTGCCAGAATTTGGTGCGGCTCGGAATCTTCATCCAAAATCGGGTTGCTGTTGTTGATGTGGATCAATATCTTACGCGCATTCGGCATGTTATTGAGGATTTCTATCATGCCGCCAGCGCCCGATTGCGGTAAATGCCCCATTTCTGCCGCTTTTTTCTTGCCCAGCCCTTGTTCGATCATTTCATCCTCTGTCCAGAACGTGCCGTCCAGCAATAAACAATCAGCAGATTGCATGGCGGTCATAACGTGGCCTTCGATTTCACCCAATCCGGGCGAATAAAACAGCTTTTTTCCAGTGGAAATTTGCTCGATAACCACGCCGATGTTGTCGCCTTCATGCGGGTCGTGACGGTGCGGGGAGTAGGGCGGGGCTTTGCTCTTAAGTGCGCGGGTGTAAAAGCGCAGGTCGGCGATGGCGGGAATGGTGAAGCCGCTGCCGTCGATGGGGATGGGGTGGTGGTTGACGGTGCAATAGTGCGAGAGCATGTTGAACACGGGAAAGCCCGTGGTCAAGTCCTGCTTGACCATCTCGGAGCAGTAAATGTCCAGCGGTTTGCCTTCGCGCAGCATGAGCAAGCCCGTGGTGTGGTCGATCTGGCTGTCCATCAGCAAGATGGCCTTGATGCCGGTATCGCGCAGGCCATGCTTGGGTTGGATGGCGGGGAAGGCTTCCAGTTGCGCACGGATGTCGGGTGAGGCGTTGATTAATAACCAATTTTCATTGTCGCTGCTTACAGCAATCGAGGATTGGGTACGCGGCTTGCCGTTCATTTCGCCAGCACGAATGCGTTTGCAGTTGTTACAGTTGCAGTTCCACTGCGGAAAGCCACCGCCTGCGCCTGAGCCTAGGATTCTGATTTTCATTTCGTTACGATTATTTTCAATAAAACAGTGCGAATGATAGGTTATTAGCTACATACAGGCAAAAAAAAGGGGTTCACAAAGAACCCCTCTTAATCTGTACTAATTGTTTTTAACGGTTCATGATGTACATGGTGACTTCAAAACCGAAACGCAAGTCAGTGTAGCTTGGTGTTTCCCATTTCATTGCAAACCTCCAGAAGTTTTAAATTTTTAATTAAGCTAGCTTGATCAATAAAGCTGCCCGAAGTATACGACGAACGATTGTTTTTCGCAACTACGGAGTTGAGACTGCTTTCACCCAAAAAAGTTGCTGGATTTTGGGTGGGATTTACCGAGCAAGACACTTTATTTTTTGTTAGAAAAGCGTATCATCAAGTATCGCCTGATTTACTATTAATAACAATTCAAACAAACTGGCGATAAGGAGGCATCATGAATGATGTGGCAGGACTTTTTTTGGCGATGATTGCAATTGGTGCGGTGGCTTTTGCACCTCTAGGTTATTTCATCTATAAATTCACGCAGAAGGACGGCAAGCCGTTTGGCGATATTGAACCTCATGGCGACAGCCCGTCTTTGGTCAACGATTTGGCCGAAAAGGCCATAGCTTTTGTAAAAAAACAGCTTAATAAAAACAACACATCCTCGTAAAAATCCACTGTGCGTCACAGGTTGCCGCAAGTTGGGCAACCTGGATTTTTTTTGAAATGCATGGTTTTGATATTCATCGTTAGCCCGTCAATCAACAATAATCTTCCGGTTAAAGTTTCTCCCGTGTTGATGATAAGCTTCATCGCCTCCAACGCCTGGATACTGCCCACAATGCCGGTAATGGGCGCGATTACACCGTTAGTCGCACAGTTTTGCATTTCTTCCCCTTCATTTTTATACAGGCAGTTGTAGCACGGGCTGGCACTAATTCCTGGTGTGAATACAGACACTTGACCTTCAAACCGGATTGCAGCCCCCGACACCAAGGGCTTCCGAAAGGCTACACAGGCTTTATTGACGGCAAACCGGGTCGCAAAATTATCGCTGCAATCCAAGATTACATCCGCCTTTTTGACTTCTTCATCCAGTTGCCCACCCTGCAATCTTTGCTTAACAGCCGCCACCTGCACGTTTGGATTTAATTGATTAAGCATATTACGGGTTGAAATTACCTTATCCATCCCCACATCGTCAGTGTGATGGGCAATCTGTCTTTGCAAATTGGACAAATCCACCTCGTCGTTATCATAAATCGTGATGTGACCGGCACCGCCAGCGGCGAGGTACATGGCCGCAGGTGAACCCAAGCCGCCCGCGCCCACAATGAGAACACGGGCTGTGAGCAGTTTTTGTTGTCCGGCCATATCGCACTGGGGCAGCATGATCTGGCGGCTATAACGTAGCAGTTGGTTGTCATTCATAAGTTGTTTTATTGATTAGCTCAGGTGGAAGATGATGCCAAAGAACTTGACAGACTGCAAAAGCTCATTATTATTAGCACTCATGGCTAGCGAGTGCTAATAACACATTAACCCTTAACAAAACCTCTAGGAGAGATATATGAAGATACGTCCGTTACATGACAGAGTGATCGTCAAACGCCTTGAAGAAGAAACGACAACAGCAGGTGGCATCGTATTGCCAGGCTCTGCGGCTGAAAAACCCAGCCAAGGTATGGTATTGGCAATAGGCGGCGGCAAACAGCTGGATAACGGCCAAGTCCGCGCTTTGGAAGTCAAAGTTGGCGACAAGGTATTGTTCGGTAAATATTCTGGCAACGAAGTTAAAGTTGATGGCGAAGACCTCATCGTCATGCGCGAAGAAGACATCATGGGCATTGTAGGCTAACCTGCTTTTTACCATATCAGCCCGTAGAGTACGCAGCGCGTACCATTCCCTACCATAAACAAACGAATTAGGAATAAAACATGGCAGCAAAAGACGTATTATTTGGTGATGACGCACGTACCCGTATGGCGCGTGGCGTTAATATTTTGGCAAATGCAGTTAAAGTGACTTTGGGTCCTAAAGGTCGTAATGCAATTTTAGATAAAAGCTACGGCGCTCCAACCATCACTAAAGATGGTGTATCCGTTGCAAAAGAAATTGAATTGAAAGACAAATTCGAAAACATGGGCGCACAGATGGTTAAGGAAGTCGCTTCCCATACTTCTGATGTTGCTGGTGACGGTACTACGACTGCAACCGTATTGGCGCAATCTATCGTCAACGAAGGCTTGAAAGCCGTTGCCGCTGGCATGAACCCAATGGACTTAAAACGCGGTATTGATTTAGCCGTGACTAAAGCCGTTGAAGCAATTGTTGCTTCTGCAACCCCTTGCGCCGATAACAAAGCGATTGCACAAGTCGGGACAATCTCAGCAAACTCAGATGAATCCGTCGGCAAAATCATTGCGGAAGCAATGGAAAAAGTCGGCAAAGAAGGCGTAATCACCGTTGAAGAAGGCACAGGCCTTGACAATTCCTTAGACGTGGTTGAAGGGATGCAGTTTGATCGTGGCTATTTGTCACCTTACTTCATCAACAAACAAGAAAACATGAGCGTTGAACTGGATGATCCACTTATCCTGATTTACGAAAAGAAAATCTCCAACATTCGTGAAATGTTGCCAATCTTGGAAGCCGTTGCTAAATCAGGTCGTCCATTATTGATCGTAGCAGAAGACGTTGAAGGCGAAGCCTTGGCAACTCTGGTGGTCAACACCATCCGTGGCATCGTAAAAGTTGCCGCCGTTAAAGCCCCTGGTTTCGGTGATCGTCGTAAAGCCATGTTGGAAGACATTGCCGTGTTAACTGGCGGTACTGTCATCTCTGAAGAAGTCGGCCTAAGCTTAGAAAAAGCCGAATTGAGCCAATTAGGTACTGCGAAACGAGTACAAATCACTAAAGAAAATACCACCATCATTGATGGTGCAGGTTCTGAAGAGCAAATCAAAGGCCGCGTAAACCAAATCCGCGCACAAGCCGAAGATGCAACTTCCGACTACGACAAAGAAAAACTGCAAGAACGTCTGGCTAAGTTAGCTGGCGGTGTAGCGGTAATCAAAGTCGGTGCTGCAACCGAAATCGAAATGAAAGAAAAGAAAGCCCGTGTAGAAGATGCCCTGCATTCAACACGCGCAGCCGTTGAAGAAGGCGTTGTGGCTGGTGGCGGTACTGCGTTAGTTCGTGCTTTGTCTGCTTTGGTTGGTTTAGAAGGTAAAAATCATGACCAAACAGCGGGAGTTAACATTTTGCGCCGTGCGATGGAAGAGCCATTACGTCAAATCGTTGCCAACGCGGGTGACGAGCCTTCAGTTGTGTTTAACGAAGTGCAAAAAGGCAAAGGTAACTTCGGTTACAACGCCGCAACTGGCGTGTACGGCGACATGATCGAAATGGGTATCCTAGATCCTGCCAAAGTAACCCGTACTGCACTGCAAAACGCGGCTTCTGTTGCTGGCTTGATGCTGACTACAGAAGTTATGATTGCTGATGCACCTAGCGATGAAAAAGTAGGCGGCATGCCAGATATGGGCGGCATGGGCGGAATGGGTGGTATGGGCGGCATGATGTAATCTGCTGCTTTTATAGCATTCTTGCTGTAAAAACGGAAGCCCGGTTGTTGTGAAAAGCAGCCGGGCTTTTTTATGCCATATTGCATATAAGGAATTCAAACCCCATATTATTGACTATATAGATCATAACGATCAGTTACGGCAATTTATGTAATCCTTAATCAAACTTTTTCCGTTTGATGTTAGAATTCTGCCAAACAACAACTTAAAAAATCATGCAACTAACCATTACTGCTCTAGGAAAGCTTCACACCCATTTTATTGCGGAAATACTGCCCATCATCCGTGATTGTAAATGTAATGTTGTTGAAATAAGGTCGTCACGCCTTGGACAGTCAACTGCCAGCTACTTGTTAATACAAGGTAACTGGAATCAGATAGCCAAAGTGGAAAGCGCCCTGGATTTAATTCAAAAGCGCATGGAAATCAAAATTCACACGCTACGAACCGAAGCTAAGGAGAAAGGCAAGGAATCTGTGCCTTATACTCTGGAGACCATTTCCTTAGACAGGGAAAACATCGTCGAATCGATTACCACTTTTCTGCTCGGACGCGACATTGAAATCGAGGAAATAACGGGGAGTTCTTATCTAGCACCTTATGCCCAAACGCCGGTATTCTCGACCAAATTGGTAATTCTGATCCCCCCGCAACTGCATCTCTTATCGTTGCGTGAGGAATTTTTGGATTTTTGCGATCATTTAAATATTGACGCAATTCTTGAACCCATAAAACGATAGGTATAACAATGACCCAGCCCAGCATCGGCGACGTTATGCCGGATTTTGAAGTGCAAGCGACTGGCGATAAAAGCCTGAAACTAAGTGATTATCGCGGCAAAACTGTTGTATTGTATTTTTACCCCAAAGACAGCACCCCAGGCTGTACGCAAGAAGGTCAGGATTTTCGGGATAATATCGAAAAATTCACGGCATTGAATGCGATTGTATTAGGTGTGTCCCGAGACTCTCTCAAATCCCACGAAAATTTTAAATGCAAACAGGAATTCCCTTTTGACTTGATTTCGGATAAGGATGAAACACTCTGCCAGTTGTTTGATGTCATCAAAATGAAAAACATGTATGGCAAACAGGTTCAGGGGATTGAACGCAGTACTTTTTTAATTGACCCACAAGGCGTATTGGTACACGAGTGGCGCAAGATAAGCGTCAAGGGTCATTGTGACCAAGTTTTGCTGGCGTTGGGGGAACTGACATTAGCGTAGGGGCAGCCCCTAGGGTTGCCCCTTATTATAGTTTGCCCTGTTCATTAGATAACTTATTGGCACAAAGCCAGCCTACAAGTTATTCAGTCTCAGAAAGAAGCATATCGTCAATGTCGAACCCGCCCGCACGGGTAGCACCTAGCTTAATCATCAGGCGGACTTCATTTCTGGAATCGGCTGCATTCAAGGCATCTTCATAACTAATCTTACTAGCCACATACAAATCATAAAGTGCCTGATCGAAGGTTTGCATACCCTGCTCACGGGAGGATTTCATCAGCTCCTTGAGCTTGGTTACTTCGCCTTTGCGGATATAATCCTTGGCTAATGGTGTGTTCAGCAATATTTCAACAGCGGGATAGCGGCCCTTGCCATCGGCTCGTTTAATCAATTGCTGAGCGATAATGCCACGCAAATTGAGCGACAAGTCCATGCACAACTGATCGTGCATCTCATCTGGAAAAAAATGCAGGATTCTGTCTAGCGCCTGATTTGCATTGTTCGCATGTAGAGTAGATAAGCATAAGTGTCCAGTTTCAGCAAAAGTGATCGCATTTTGCATAGTCTCGCGGGTTCTGATCTCACCAATTAAAATGACATCAGGTGCTTGGCGAAGGGAATTTTTTAAAGCAACCTCGTAAGATTCCGTATCAATCCCAACCTCTCGTTGAGTAATAATACAACCCAGATGAGGATGTTGAAATTCTATCGGGTCTTCGATAGTAATAATATGACCGCTACTATTTTGATTCCGGTGTTTTATTAGCGAGGCAAGTGAGGTAGATTTACCTGTGCCTGTTGCCCCAACAAAAATAACTAACCCCCGCTTTTCCATAATCAAGTCTTTAAGGATAGGGGGCAAATGCAAATCCTCTGCATCAGGAATCTGGTTTTCAATTCGCCGTAACACCATGCCTGCGGCATCGCGTTGGGTAAACGCGCTAATCCTGAACCGACCCAGACCAGGATAACCGACGGCAAATTGGCACTCTTTAGTGTTTTCAAACTCGCTTTTTTGCCGTTGATCCATAAGGCTGCGCACAACTATTAGGGATTGCTCGGCGGTCAGTATGGTTTTGGAAACCTCAACCAGCGCCCCCTCGACCTTCATAGTGGGCGGCCTACCAGCAGTGATGAATAGATCGGATGCCCTTTTTTGCACCATCAATTCTAATAAGGCTTTAAAATCCATGATTTTCTCTGTTTAACGGAACATGTCTTTATTAACGGCTTTGCTCATTGCCATTTTGGAATGAATCAAACCTTGATCGACTAGTTCTTTCAGGTTTTGATCCAGCGTTTGCATACCATCCTTACGTCCAGTTTGAATGGCTGAATACATTTGTGCAACTTTGGCTTCACGAATTAAGTTTCTGATGGCCGATGTACCCACCATGATTTCATGAGCCGCAACGCGACCGCCACCATTTTTCTTGAGCAATGTTTGTGAAATGACCGCTTGCAGGGATTCAGAAAGCATTGACCTTATCATGTCTTTTTCTGCGGCAGGGAAAACGTCAATAATACGGTCAATCGTCTTGGCTGCCGAGGTAGTATGCAATGTACCGAACACTAAGTGACCAGTTTCTGCCGCCGTTAGCGCCAAGCGGATGGTTTCCAAATCACGCATTTCACCAACCATAATAATATCCGGGTCTTCCCGTAGTGCCGAGCGTAAGGCTTCATTAAAACCGTGGGTATCCCGATGCACTTCGCGCTGGTTAATCAAGCACTTTTGGCTTTCGTGAACAAACTCGATAGGGTCTTCAACCGTCAGGATATGGGCGTAATCATTGTTATTGATGTGATTAATCATCGCCGCCAAAGTGGTTGATTTTCCTGAGCCTGTGGGACCGGTTACCAAAATCAAACCGCGTGATTTCGTGGTCAGTTCGGCAAAAAATTTGGGGGCTTTTAAATCTTCCAGTGATAACACCTTGGATGGAATCGTTCTGAACACGCCCGCAGCACCGCGCTCCTGATTGAACGCATTCACCCGAAACCGCGCTATACCAGGCAGTTCGAAGGAAAAGTCGGTTTCCAGAAATTCTTCGTAGTCACGCCGCTGCTTATCATTCATGATGTCATAAATAAGCGCGTGGACTTCCTTATGTTCTAGCGCGGGGATGTTGATTCGCCTAATATCCCCATCAACCCGTATCATAGGCGGCAAACCTGCTGACAAATGTAAATCCGAAGCGTTATTTTTAACTGAAAAAGCTAGTAATTCGGCAATATCCAATGTTTACTCCTGGAATTTGAAAGAAAGGGACAAATAATCCACTAACAATAGCTCAACTCTGCGCTTTTTTAAAGCCAGATTACTTACTATAATCGAAAACCACCATCATCATGACCATCGCCCAAAGCATAACGGCTATTCGTAGTCAGATAGAAGAATATTGCCATGCGTGCCAGCGCAATCCAGAGACTGTTTTATTGCTGGCAGTAAGCAAAACCAAACCTGCAAGCGATATTGCAGCGGGGTATCAAGCTGGACTTCGCCATTTTGGGGAGAATTACTGCCAAGAAGCTTTACTAAAACAGCAAGAACTGGGGGCTTATAACATCACCTGGCATTTCATCGGCCCTATTCAATCCAACAAAACCAAGTTGATCTCCCATCATTTTAGCTGGGTACACAGTGTTGATAGCTTGCGGATTGCCAAACGCTTAAGCGAACAACGACCAACCAACTTGCCACCTTTGAATATCTGCCTGCAAGTTAATGTCAGCGGTGAACAGAGCAAATCAGGGATTAGCTTAGCTGAATTGCCTGCACTCTGTTCGGCAGTAGCCGTACTGCCACGCTTAAAGCTGCGTGGCGTGATGGCGATCCCTGCACCACAAGATGATTTTGAACAGCAACGCTTACCTTATAAAAGACTTGTTCAAGCTGTTGTTAATCTCAATCTACCTGAGCTAAACACTTACTCATTTGGTATGACAGATGATCTAAAAGCTGCGATTACGGAAAGTTCTACAATAGTCAGGATAGGCACGGCACTTTTCGGTAGTCGTGAAGGTTTAAGCCGCTAAACGGGATGCTTCCAGCAAAGAAATGACTTCCTCGCATTGGATGATGTCTTTAGACTGAGCTTTATGTGCAGCCAAGATAAACTCTGCTAAGGCATTGATAGAAAACCAATTCGATTGTTTATTGACGAAACTAAAAGCGGCTAAAAACAGTTCTGCCAGCTTCCTGTCGCGCTCAGCCTTATGAAGCATGAAGCACTCCAGGTATTCAGCAATAACTTCCAAGTCTGAACTGCCACCATAGAATTTTAGCGCACCCAAGTAAACTAAGTTAGGGTTGAAAACTTCGTTATCACGCGACGCGACATACTTTGCCTCTGCCAGAGCCCCTGCCAGCAAATTGATAACATCCGCTTCAAAAGCGCACAAACACTCTTCTTGTTCAGGCCAGGAAAAATACTGAGTAGCTTCAGCAAACGACATAGGCAAGCTTTGAATTAAGCGACCACCTTCAACTTTTGCCGTGTATTTGCCATGATTATGTGTGAATCGATCAGATTGTGGCTGTGGTTTGATGACGATTTGAAAATGCACTGCAGGTAATTGTTTTTGCTTGTTGCCAAGATAAATGGCTGCGGCATGTCCTGCCTGATGATAAGCCGCTCTCTTGTCAATTTCGATACGAGTGTCTGGTGGAGCACTTATAGCTATGTAGCTGTTTTTCATGATGACCTCGTTAAAAAATGCGGACTGACCGTCAGTCCGCATAGAGGGGTGGAAGGATGTTAACTTATGCGCTAGTGAACACCGACAAAAGTTAGATATAGTCTAACAAATTTTCTTAGCCTTGAGGATGCGGCAAATTGTCGCACCCCAAGAAGCGTAGTTATCCTGCATAAATCAATGTCCTAGCAGACTGTCTTAATACCCAAGTGTGCAAATATCTTCAAAAAATGTTCATCTCGGTAAAACTCATTCTCAGCATAGATTGTTTTTTCTGTCCTTTTAAAAGGTGGATGGCTATGATGTGGATTGTAACCGACTAATTTTAATCACATCATTCTAACCTTCTCGCAAAGGGTGAAGGAGTTTTTTTGAATTATTTAGAAATGCCCTAAAGGACATGTCCATATAATATAATTTGAGACCTTTGCACCACCCCAAGCCCCAAGACGGGTAAAATAAGCCTTTATTCAAGACCGAGCAACAGCCATCATGTCCTGGAAGAACCTAGCCCAAACCAGTATTATGCGCTAGGTTATTGTTATCTTTCGCTTCCCATGCATATACATGAAATCTAGCCAGCAGGTTGAGCAATTTTTTCGGGAAGAAAGGATAGGCACCAAAAGCCTTATTTATTTGACTTTTCCCGCCGCATTATCGGCTATGCTGAACAATGCTTACCGCGTTATCGACCAATATGCGGTGCAATGGCTAGGCGTGGATGCCCAGGCTGCAATTGCCTCTTGCACCTTTGTACTGATCGCCTTTTTTGCGGGCTATACCATTTTTGCATCGGGTGCGATTTCGCTGGTTGCGCGTGCGGTTGGCAGTGAGAATGTTAACGAGCAAAAGCGGCTGATTGGTAGCGCGTTAACGGCTGCGTTAATAGCAGGAATCCTTATTTTAACTGCCAGCGGTGCGTTAGCGCCTTGGACGGTCAAAAGCTTAGGGTTACAAGGCAATCTCGCCCAGCAAGCTGAAACTTATCTGCGTTGGCATGCGCTCTATTGTTTGCCACAAGCGATTATGCCGACTTTAGATGCCATATTTATTGCTTATGGGCGAACCAAAACCGTTTTGCTTCTACAAGTTATCGCATCGCTACTCAATTTTTTGTTGAATCCTGTATGTATTTATACGCTTAAATTGGGTATCGGGGGGGCAGCGATGGCGACGGGTATTAGTGAAGGCGTTGCGGTATTGCTGGGGCTTTTCCTGCTATCACGGACGGCGCACTTTGATATTAAAGCGTTTCGTCTGAATAATTATGCCTTACGCATCATCAAAGTAGGCTTGCCGATGTGTTGGGGGACGTTAGTATTTGCGGGTGTTTACTGGGCATTGCTACGATGGGTGATTTCACCGTTAGGATCTACCGTTAATGCGGCATTAGGGATTGGCTTTTCGGTGTTGGAAGGCTTTACCTGGCCGGTGTTTTGGGGGTTTTCTATGGGTATTGCCAGTATAGTGGGGCGTTGCTTGGGGGCAGGGGAGGTAGACAAGGCAAAACATGCCATACAGTTAGCGTTTAGATTGGTGAGCTTATTCGGCTTATTGGCTTCTGCCGTGTTCTGGTGGGGTGGGGAAGCGTTATCTGGGATGTTTACGAATGACGCGAAGGTGTTGCAGCAAGCGGTACTTTACGCGCAAGTTTTGGCATTTTCGCAGTTGTTTGTCGCTTATGAGGCATTGGCGGAAGGCATCCTAAGCGGCGCTGGTAAAACCAAGTCTATTTTTTATTGGTCTGCACCGTTGAATATCTTACGAATACCCTGTTGCTGGCTGTTTGCTATTCATTATGGTTATGGCGCGGCGGCGGTCTGGTGGGTGATTAATGTTTCGACGATACTGAAAACGCTGGGTAAATGGAGTACGGTTATCAGTGGGCGATGGCAGTCTTAATGTCTTGCTACGTTAGCTAACAAATTATCGTAAATGCGTAATTTATAGGATAGTTACTGCCAAACCAACAGAACCTTATATCTTCTGTCGTTTGTCTACCATATTCAGTATAAATCAAAACTTATTACTGATAAGGGTTTGCGATATACTGACAAATGACGATGATGGTTAAGGGTTCGGCATCAGTATGGTGTTGTTGTGGTTTTCGGATTCTAATCGTATGATCGTTTTCTTTCCAGATCCAGTATAAGCCATAAAAATCAGGAGGTATCATGGGAAATTACAAACACATATTACTGGCGGTGGATTTTTTTGAACCCGCGCAGGTTGTTATCGACAGGGCTAAATCGCTGGCAGAGACGTATAAAGCGTCGTTCAGTATCATTCATGTGGTTGATAACATGGCACTTCCTGATGTCGGTTACGCACTGGATACAGCTTATGACATTGACTTGACAAGCGAAATGATTGATGCGGCGAGAAAAAAACTGTTCGATCTCGGCAAAAAATTGGGTGTAGAAGAAGGCCGGCTTTGGGTTGAGTTAGGTAGCCCAAAGCTGGAAATAAACCGAATTGCCGAGGAAAATCAGGTTGATCTAATCGTGGTCGGTTCGCATGGTCGGCATGGTTTCGCGCTGCTGTTGGGGTCAACTGCTAATGGTGTACTCCACCACGCCAAATGCGATGTGCTGGCAGTGAGATTGCAGGATAATTGATGCCCATCACTTAATATGATGGGGTGTTTAGTGTGGAGTCCAATAAAAAAAAGTATAGTGACTCGAAATTTTATAGATAAGGCGGAAAAAAGTGATAGGAGTTATACAAAATTACGATCCTGAGGCCGAAGCTGGGACGATAAGTAACGGTAAGGAGCTATTTCAGTTTATTCTGGGCGATTGGATCGCAGGTGCACCGCCTGAGCAAGGAGACCATGTTACGTTTGATCTTAGAGGTGTGAAACCTTGTAATATCAACCTCTATGTTGCTGCCCTGGATAAGGGCGAAGCGGTCAAACGCAAATATCTTGCGGTTTTTTTGGCGCTTCTTTTCGGTTATGTGGGGGCGCACCGATTTTATCTGGGCTATTACCGCATCGCCGTTACCCAAATAATCGTTAACACTTTGCTTATAGTAGTCGCTGGTATACCGGGTTACGCTTTCCTTTGGGGTTTTGTTGAAGCGATATTGATTTTAGGTGGGCATATCGACAAAGATGCCCAAGGTCGTCCACTCAAGTAAAAATTAGACGTACGATATGGAGTAAATGAAAAGGGCTTTGTGATCACTCACAAAGCCCTTTTGTTTAAACGGGATGTTGCTTATTTAGGTTCAACATTCGCAGCAGTTAAGCCTTTTGGCCCAGTTTCAATGTCAAAACTAACGGACTGTCCTTCGGTTAAGGTTTTGAAGCCTCCTCCCTGAATCACAGAATGATGAACAAAAACATCCTCACCACCTTCAGAAGGGGCAATAAATCCAAAACCTTTGGTATTGTTAAACCACTTTACAGTGCCTGTGGCCATAATGAAAACTCCTAAATTAAAATCTAACGGATAACACAGAACGACAATATTGATAACCGAGCAACCATTTTTAGCGGTAATACGTGAGTTCAACATCCCATTTCTGATCGGGCGGTATTGTACTGATATTTTTCACTAGATGCTATTTATTGAACGATTTTATACAAACCATCCAACACTAATGAATTCGGGCTGACAATTCCGATGACCGTGCGGTTCTCAATAACTGGCGCACGTACGAGGTCATGATCGGCAAACAAACGTGAACAATAGCGAATATCCATCTCAGGATGGACTGAAATCACGGGTTTGTTCATTATTTCATAGACATTGACCCGATCCGGCGCTCGGTCTTTTGCCAGGACATGTCGGGCAATGTCTCCAGAAGTAATCAAGCCGTATTCATCGTCTTCATGGCGCTTGTTGACAACTAAAACCGCTGTTTTGAGGGTTTTCATCCTTTTTAAGGCATCTTCGACAGTAGCAATGCCATCAATTGTGCCAAAATCAGTTTTCATGACATCTTTGACACGGATTATAGTGCGCTTTTCGTTCATAACTTATCCTCAAGTTCTTGGGTTAATTCTTCAACTTGGTGCATTACGCCAATTGCATCTTCCACATCAATTTGAAAAGCGATGCCCGTACCGGGTTTGCTGTCAAACTCTCCCGCCTTGGCTATTTTTTCCAGGATATGGCGGCTAAGGCGTTCTTCAACCAGGAATAACAATACATCCCGTTGTGTGTCCAAGGTCAAGCCGAAGAAGGTTTTCGATTGTTTAATACCTTCGCCACGGGCATGATTGATGACGGTTGCGCCTTTCGCGCCATTAGCGCGGGCGGTATCCAGCACTAAGTCGGTCTTGTCATCTTCGACGAAAGTAATAATTAATTTGAAGTGCATAGCATTCCCTATTGTTTTGATGAAAGATTGCGTTTATTCAGCCATTGGGCAAGTTGTGAGTAGCCTAATACCGTAATAATAGGAAACAGGCTCGCAAAAGCGATTAGTCCAAAGCCATCTATCAGCGGATTACGTCCTGGTACGGCTTGCGCCAACCCCAAACCTAACGCAGTGACCAAAGGAACCGTGACGGTTGAAGTCGTGACACCACCGGAATCGTAGGCCAAGCCGATTATCATTTTAGGTGCGAATAAGGTCTGGATTAACACGACAACATACCCTGAGATGATGTAAAAATAAAGCTCCGTTCCCGTTACAATTCGAAAAGTACCTAAGGCTATGCCGAAAGCAACGCCAATTGACACAGCAATCCTTAATCCTAGCGATTGTATGACCCCCCCTGAAATTTCCTCCGCCTTATAAGAAACTGCAAGTAACGAAGGTTCGGCAAACGTGGTGGCAAAACCTATACTGGCTGCAAACACATAAATCCATTTATAGGCTTGCCAGGGAATAGTTTGCTGGTCTGCACTGATATTGAGGAATTCTGGCGTCGTGAGCTGGGTTGCCATTAACTTACCTAAAGGAAACAGCGCCAATTCCAAGCCTTCAAGGAACAAGGCGATTCCTAAAGTCACGTAGATAAAGCCGATTAGGGTTTTCTTGGGGTTGGTTATAGGTTTGCGGATCACCAATAATTGAAAGCCGATAATAATACCAGCAATAGGCAGCATATCCCGGCAGGCTTCCAAGAGCGTTTGCGCCAGATGAAGCAGCCATTCCGTCATATCAACATACCGTAAGCCATCACGAAAATCATCGGCGTCAATGACGCAAAAGCGATTAAACCGAAACCATCAATCATCGCATTACGGCCTTTAATGGCGGTGGCAAGACCAACTCCCAGTGCGGTTACCAACGGTACGGTGATGGTCGAAGTGG
The DNA here is from genome assembly GCF_040079455.1 of Methyloglobulus sp. Classification (GTDB taxonomy): domain Bacteria; phylum Pseudomonadota; class Gammaproteobacteria; order Methylococcales; family Methylomonadaceae; genus Methyloglobulus. Next base: position 33,776 of record NZ_JBEBKJ010000036.1, read on the forward strand.
TGACACCGCCCGAATCGTACGCAATGCCGATAATTTCTGCCGGTGCAAAAGGTGTCATGACCAATACGCAACAATAACCGCCGATAATCAAATAGAACAAAGGCCAGCCGCGAAGTATCCTTAATACACCGATCAGGATGGCAAAACCTACAGATAAGGCGACAGTGATTCGTAAACCCAGCGCATAGCTATCTTTGGCAGCATCGGTTTGCTCAATAATATTGGCTTTGCTGGCGATCTCGGCCGCTTCATCAACTACGGCGATTAACGCAGGTTCAGCAACGGTCGTTCCAAAACCTAAGCAGAAAGCAAAAGTCAGCAACCAAAACAAGCTACCCTTACGGGCAAATGCGTATGCCATAGTTTCGCCAATCGGGAACAAGCTTTGCTCCAGGCCCTGAATAAATAAGCTAAGCCCAAGAATAATCAGGACAGTTCCGCCGATTAGTTGGCTCACATTGGGGATTGTTTGCTGGATAATGACGACCTGGAAAAACAGGACGACCACTAGTATGGGAAGCAGATCAAAAAAGCTGCTGAACAGCCGTTTGATAAAAGGGTGATTAAACATAAGCATCTAACGGTTTGTTGGTGGCGATATGATCTTTAATCGGTTAAACATGTGAATTAACATGAGAATGATGAAATAATAAATTGATTTAACTACTTCAGTGTTTCCACATGGCCTGTTACCAAGAAATCATCTGCCCACAGTGTGGCGGCTACAACATCGCAAAATCGGGTTTAAGTGCCTGCAACGTTATCGTTGTCGGCATCTTGATTGCCCGACCAAGACCTTCATGCTCAACCACCGTTACCGGGCTTACGAGCCTGTCTCGTAATCACATTTTTATTAAACAATAAATTTTCAATAATATGATTTATAAGCTTTCTATTCGTAATCTACCAATATGGTTTAATAAGCTGTTCCTAGACAAATGTTACAAGACAAGCAAAATAGGGGGAATTGGGGCAAATTAACCTTAAACCCCTCATTT